>JAZKGS010000049.1:0-7504 GCA_040385805.1 Pseudomonadota bacterium
TCATGCAAATCTTCGGCGAAGTGAGAGCCATAGACCAGTAGCTTTTTGGGCACACAGCCCCGGATAACACATGTGCCGCCGACGCGATGTTCCTCTGCGATTGCCACCCGCGCGCCATGCGATGCCGCAATCCGCGATGCCCGCACGCCGCCGGAGCCAGCGCCAATGACAAAGAGGTCGTAATCAAATTCAGCCATAAATAGTTCTTTCCTGTGTCACCGCGATATGGGGACACAATCATGTAATTACCAACGTGTATTATCGCTTTGTCTTATCGCGCAATTACCAATGGATTAGACGTCGCCAAGCGCCGCCTCAATGAGCGCAGTTGTTGAAGGATCAAAGCCGCTCGCGCCATTGTCACTAATGCTCTTGGCAATTTGCTTGCCAAGCTCGACACCGAATTGATCGAACGGGTTAATGCCAAGCAAAACCGCATTTACGAACGTCCGATGCTCGTAAAAGGCAATCAAAGCGCCAACCGTTGACGGCGTGACGTCATCCAACAAGATCGCCGTTGATGGACGGTTACCGACATAATTGCGCGCCAAGTCATCCGACTGCTGCCCAGCCATTAATGCCGCGCCCTGGGCAAAGCAGTTAACGAGCAACGTTTCGTGATGCGCGGTATCGAAATCATGCCCGGGCGTTTTGCTGGCGATGAACTCCACGGGGATGAGGTGCGTTCCCTGATGCAGCAATTGGAACACCGCGTGCTGTGCATCGGTCCCAACACCGCCCCATGTGACAGGCGCGCTGTTCCGTCCAAGCGGTGTTCCATCGGCGGTCACAGACTTGCCGTTTGATTCCATTTCGAGCTGCTGAAGATAATCCGGCAGCAAGCGCAAGCGCTCGTCATACGCAAATACGGCACGCGTCTGGCACGCCTTGGTCTGCGCATAATACAGGTCGGCAAATGCCGCCAAGGTCGGTGCGTTTTCCATGATCGGCGCGTTGCGGAAATGCCTGTCCATTGCGCCTGCGCCCTCAAGCAGTTCCTGGTACACGGCCCATCCAAGGCCAAGCGCGACGGGAAACCCGATAGAGCACCATAAGGAATAACGCCCGCCGACGGACTCATTGAACGGCAAAATCCGGCTTTCATCAATTCCCCACTCGATGGCTTTTTCAGGATAAGCCGTAAGCGCGACAAATTGCGCATAAGGGTCAGCAACGCCGCCTTCCTGCATCCACTCCATCGCGCTCGTCGCGTTGAGTAATGTCTCGGTGGTGGTGAAGGTTTTGGAGGCGACGGCGACAATGGTCTTGTGTGGGTCCATATCCTTGACAGCTTCGGTCAGTGCAGCGCCGTCAATATTGGACACGACTTTGACGTCATAACGTGCACCATCACGGCCAAGCGCATCGATGAGCAGTTTGGGGCCAAGCGCCGATCCGCCAATACCAATATGCAAAATATGCCGGATGTTGCCCATGAAGCCAGCATCGATGGCCTCCACCAGTCCGCGCATGCGCTCCTGAAGCGCACGGGCATGGGCAACGGCATCCACGTCGCCGTTACCGCGTTCGGCAGTGTGTTCGGCAGCGCGTCCTTCGGTGACGTTGATGGCATCTCCCGAGAACAACGCCGCCTTGGCTGCATCCAGTCGCATCTCTTGGGCAAGCTTCGCAAAATTCCCCAAGGCCGCGTCATCGAGGTGCGTTTTTGATAAATCAAAACGCAGTCCCGATTGCTCGATGGTGAATTTCCCAACGCGGTTGGCGTCAGCCGCAAAGAGATCAACTAGGGTTTGTGGCTGATGCTTTTCCAGCTCGGTCCAGAGGTTATCAGTCATCATTTGTCCCTTAATTATTGGCGTCGCGGCGCAGAGTGAATCTCGGCGCTGGCAAATAACGCGCCTACGCGATAAAAGGCCAGCCAATCCGTCATCCGACGACAATATTTTGCGAGATTTTGTGACTTTAACCACCGAAAAGCTGGGCGATGTAAAAGCAACTGCGCCTGCCGAGCAGAGTTCAGCGCCCGCCCCGTCCGAATGGCGCGAATATGGCAGCTTCCTTCTGAAGCTGGCTTTGTTCGTGTTCATCCTGCGCAGTTTCATCGTCTCGCCGTTCAATATCCCGTCGGAATCGATGCAGCCGCGTCTTTTGATTGGCGATTATCTGCTCGTGGCGAAATGGCCTTATGGCTATTCCAAGAACAGCCTGCCTCTCTCCTTGCCAATCATCCCGGGACGTATTTTCGCAAGCGAGCCAGCGCGCGGGGATGTTGTTGTCTTTAAAGCGCCAATGTCGAACGGGACCGATTATATCAAGCGCGTCATTGGCCTTCCCGGTGATGTTATTCAGATGCGCGATGGTATCCTTGAGATTAACGGCGTGGCGGTCAAGAAAGAGCGCATTGCCGACTTCGTCATCCCGGTCACGCAAAACATGCGCGATACCGCAGAGCTTGATCGCAATCCCTTCCCTTGCTGGCGTCCCGACATGGAGGAGCCGGCGGCAACTGGCGGCACCCAATGCCGCTACCCCCGTTATCGCGAGACCCTGCCAGAAGGCAGAAGCTACGAAATTCTTGATCTTCAAAACGGTCTGGAGGGCGACAATACCGAAGCTTTCGTTGTTGGCCAAGGCGATCTGTTCCTGATGGGCGACAATCGTGACCGAAGCGCGGACAGCAGATGGTCGCCTGTCGACAAGCCCGGCGCTATTGGCATTGTTCCGCAAGAAAACCTTGTCGGCCGCGCGTTGGTGTCGGTATTCTCGACCGATGGATCGTCGCATTGGCTGCTGCCATGGACGTGGTTTACGGCCACGCGTGCCGACCGCATTGGACAGGGATTTTGACCAGCGGCGACCAAGAGGCTTGGCTCGCGGATTTACTTCCGGAACAGCCAAAAGATATAGCGCTGTACCACCGCGCACTCACGCATGGCAGCACAGGACAACCTGATTACCAGCGTTTGGAGTTTTTGGGCGACCGAATCCTGGGGCTGGTCATCGCTGACAATCTGTATCACCGATACAAGGATGAAGCAGAGGGCCGTCTGTCACACCGCTTGAACGCGCTGGTGTCGGGCGCGACCTGCGCGGAGATTGCGCGGCAAATTGGCCTTCCACCTTATATCCGGCTGGGCAAACAAGCCCGCGATGATGGCGCGCAACAAAGCGACAATGTGCTGGGTGACGTCATGGAGGCAGTCATTGGCGCGCTTTACCTTGACCACGGCCTACCCAGCACCCGCAAGCTTATAGAACGGCTCTGGGGGCCACTTCTCGAAACCGCAAATGGCGCCCCTAAACATCCCAAATCCGAGCTTCAGGAATGGTGCGCCGCCCATGGTCGCAAGGTTCCCGAATATGTCATCACCAAAAAAGAAGGCCCTCCCCACGCCATGAGATTTGAAATCACCGTCACCGTGAAGGGCTTTGCCCCGGTCACCGCGACCGCCAACAGCAAACAAGCCGCCGAAACCGGCGCAGCACTTGCATTTTTGGAAGCCAACGCATGACCAGAAGATGCGGACATGTCGCCATTATCGGCGCACCAAATGCGGGCAAGTCGACTTTAGTCAATGCTTTGGTCGGGCAAAAGGTCGCGATTGTCAGCCCTAAGGCACAAACCACACGCACGCGCATGTTGGGTGTGGCTTTGCTCGGAGAAACGCAGCTTGTCCTGGTTGATACGCCAGGTATCTTCGCCGCACAGCGCAGGTTTGACCGCGCCATGGTTGCCGCAGCATGGGATGGTGCGGGCGATGCTGATATGATCGCGTTGATCGTCGACGGGCGTGCAGGCGCAGGGCCCAAGGTCGAAAAAATCCTTGAAGGCTTAAAAGACCGGCCAGAACGCAAATGGCTAGTACTGAACAAGGTCGACATTGCGGCCAAGGACAAGCTGCTCGCGTTGACGACGAAACTGACAGATAAATGCGCGTTTGAACAGATTTACTATATCAGCGCCGCGACGGGCGATGGCTTGGAGGAATTCAAAACTGCGCTTGCGGATAATATGCCCGAGGGCGAATGGCATTTCCCCGAGGATCAGGTGTCCGACGCGACCGATCGCTTGATTGCGTCAGAAATCACGCGCGAGCAATTATATCTCCAGCTTCACGAGGAGCTGCCTTACGCCAGTGCCGTCGAGACCGAAAAATATAGCGAGCGAGAAGATGGATCGCTTGAGATTCATCAGCAGATTTTGGTGGCGCGGCCCACCCAGCGGGCGATTGTGCTCGGCAAGGGCGGAGCGCGGATCAAGGCCATTGGCGAGGCCGCGCGGCTTGAGCTGGCAAAGCTGATGGGTGTTAAGGTTCATTTGTATTTGCACGTAAAGGTGCATGCCAAGTGGGACGAAGACCGCAGCCTGTACCGCGATATCGGCCTTGAATGGGTCGAGTAAACGCGGTTCGGTTCAATATTCCAAAACCGCCGCACCAGCCTTCGCGGGTGCGGCGTATTTGGTTTAGGTCTTCGCTTTCGCCTTGGGTTTAGCAGCAGGCTTTGCCTTCGCCACAGCCTTCTTGGGGGCAGCCTTCTTCTTCGGTGCGGCCTTTTTCTTCACCTTGCCCTTGGGCGGCATCGCGGCACGGGCGTCAATCAACTGTGCCGCCTCCTCAAGCGTTAGCTCGTCGGGTGAGATTGACTTCGGCAATGTCGCATTGGTCGTGCCGTCGGTCACATAAGGACCAAAGCGGCCTTCCATCAGCTTGATCTCGGCATCGGTGCGCGGATGCTTGCCGAATTCCTTCAGCGGCGCGCGTGCGGCACCGCGGCCACGGCCCGGGTTCGCCAAAGCCTCCGCCAGCTTAACAACTGCACTGTTCATGCCAGTTTCAAACACTTCAGTCGTCGACTGAAGCCGCGCATATTTCCCGTTATGCGCCAGATATGGCCCATAACGTCCAATGCTCGCGGTGACGGGCTCGCCGCTTTCAGGATGAATGCCAACGGTGCGCGGCAACGACAGCAGTTTAACTGCCCATTCAAGGCCGATGTCTTCCCCGGGGATGTCCTTGGGGATCGATGCCCGCTTGACGTCAGCGCCCTCGCCCATCTCAAAATAAGGTCCGAAGCGACCGGATTTGCGGCTGACTTCCAATTGTGTTTCGGGATGCTGACCCAGTACCTCAGGTCCCGTATCCTCGCCACTTTCGCCGCCGGGTTGGGCAAACTTACGCGTAAATTTGCAATCCGGATAATTGGAACAGGCCACAAACGCGCCAAACTTACCGCCGCGCAGGGCAAGTCTGCCCTCACCGCATTTCGGGCAAAGGCGCGGGTCGGTGCCGTCTTCGCGTTCCGGAAACAGATATGGCGACAGAAAGATATCAAGCTCGGCAGTGACCTCGGATGGTTTCTGCTCCATAACCTCAGCCGTCTTAGGCTTAAAGTCGCGCCAGAAGGCTTCAAGGAAGGACTGCCAATCGGCACGGCCGCCGCTAATCTCGTCCAACTGGTCTTCGAGGCCAGCGGTGTAATCATAGGCCACATAACGCTCGAAAAAACGTTCAAGAAATGCTGTAAGAAGTCGCCCGGATTCTTCTGCAAAAAAACGATTTTTTTCTACACGTACATAAGCGCGGTCCTTCAAAACCTGAATGGTTGACGCGTAAGTCGATGGACGGCCAATGCCCAATTCTTCCAGACGCTTGACCAAAGTCGCTTCGGAAAAGCGCGGTGGTGGTTGGGTGAAATGCTGGGTCTTTTCGGCCGCGTGTTTGGCGGGCGTATCCCCCACGGCCATGGCGGGCAAGATTGCGCCATCTTCGCTGTCGCTATCGTCCAGGCCTTCTTCATAAACCGCCAGGAAGCCCGGGAATTTCATGACTTGGCCTGTTGCGCGCAAACCAGTCTGGCCGGTGCCATCGAGCAAGTCTATAGTCGTGCGCTCCATACGCGCCGACGCCATTTGGCTGGCCATTGCGCGCTTAAAAATCAGATCATACAGCCGGCCATGGTCGCCTGACCCGGCCTTGTCCTTGGTGAAATCTGTAGGACGGATCGCCTCATGCGCTTCCTGCGCGTTTTTGGCCTTGGTTTGGTAAACGCGTGGCTTTTCAGGCAAGTAGCCGTTGTCGAAACGGTCAGCGATAGATTTGCGTGCAGCCGAAATGGCACTGTGATCCATTTGAACGCCATCGGTTCGCATGTAGGTAATCGCGCCGTCTTCATAGAGCCCCTGCGCAATACGCATCGTGTGGCTGGCGGAAAAGCCCAGCTTACGCGAGGCTTCCTGCTGCAAGGTCGATGTCGTAAATGGCGGCTGCGGATTGCGCGTCACCGGTTTTGTCTCAACCGATTCCACGGTGAATTTCCCAGACTCCACGGCAAGGCGCGCTTGCTCCGCCTCAGCCTCAGTCTTCAAATCCATCTTGTCGAGTTTCTTGCCAAGATATTGGATGAGGCGGGCATCGAACTTCTGCCCCTTATGCTCCATCCCGGCTTTTACCGACCAATATTCCTGCGCACGAAACGCTTCGATCTCGCGCTCGCGTTCGACTATCAAGCGCAGCGCAACCGACTGCACGCGGCCAGCAGACTTTGCGCCTGGCAATTTGCGCCACAGCACGGGTGAGAGCGTAAAGCCGACTAGATAATCAAGCGCACGACGGGCGCGATAGGCGTCGATCAGGTCGACATCCAATGCGCGCGGATGCTTCATTGCGTCGGTCACGGCTTGTTTGGTAATCGCGTTGAACGTCACGCGGCCGACCTTGGCAGGCAGCGCCTTTTTCTTCGCGAGCACTTCCTGCACATGCCAACTGATCGCCTCACCTTCGCGGTCAGGGTCGGTTGCGAGGATCAGGCCATCGGCTTTTTTCGCTTCGTCAGTGATCGCCTTAAGCTGCTTCGCCTTATCGGCATAATTATCCCACAGCATTTCAAAGCCATTGTCGGGATCGACCGAACCATCCTTGGGCGGCAAATCGCGGATATGGCCATAGGAGGCCAGCACCTTGAAACCGGGGCCCAAATACTTCTCGATTGTCTTGGCTTTTGCAGGTGATTCAACGATGACTAATTGCATGATATATTGTGCTTTTCTAAAATCTCTCGCGTACGCGTATAGGCTGATGGGGTAAACGGGGGGCCGTCAAGACGAAAAATGCGGGTCTGTTTTATGCCGCTAAACGGACCTTCCCACCTGCGCCGCGTTCGAGTTTTCCAGCGAGCTCGATTTCGAGCAATACCATTTGGACTATGGCCTGACTGCTCCCGGATTGCCGTACCAATTCATCAACCGAAACATAAGTCATGCCCATCAGGTCGAAGACCGCGGTGCGTTCCACGTTACTACCATCCTCGGCGATAACGGTTACCTGAGGTTGGAATTTAGCAACCGAAGCGAACATGCGGTTGTCCAAAGGGGCTATAAGCTCGGCAATCTCCGATGCGCTTTGCACTAGGGTTGCGCCTTCACGGATAAGCTGATTGCACCCGCGCGACCGAGGATCGAGCGGTGAGCCGGGAATGGCCATAACCTCCCGCCCCGCCTCTGCCGCGAGCCGCGCGGTGATCAGCGATCCCGACTTTGGCGCGG
>JAZKGS010000050.1:0-17847 GCA_040385805.1 Pseudomonadota bacterium
CCTTATGGTGACGGCGAAACCGTTCAGGAACGTCTGACCAACAACATCGCAACCATCGGCGAAAATCAGGTTATCCGCCGCGTTAAGTCGCTGTCGGTCAGCAATGGCCGCGTTGTTTCTTATGTCCATAACGCTGCGGCGCCCGGCATGGGTGGCATCGGCGTTCTCGTGGCGCTTGAAAGCGAAGCAGATGCTGCAACGCTTGATGGCCTTGGCAAGCAACTGGCTATGCATATCGCCGCTGCTTTCCCGCTTTCGCTCGACGAAACCGGCCTTGATGCTGAAACGCTTGAGCGTGAACGCGGCATTGCACGTGAAAAGGCATCGGAAAGCGGTAAGCCTGCAGATATCGTCGAAAAGATGGTTGAAGGCGCTGTGAAGAAGTTCGCCAAAGAAAACGCGTTGTTGAGCCAGCCATTTGTGATGGACGGCAAGACCCCGATTTCCGACGTTGTTGCCGCCGCTGGTAAAGAAGCTGGCAAGCCAATCGTGTTGAAGGACTATGTCCGCTTCCAGCTTGGTGAAGGCATTGAAAAGGAAGTGACTGACTTTGCAGCTGAAGTGGCTGCCGCGGTCGGCGCATAAGAACAAAAAAGGCCGTTCGTGTCGAGCGCAGTCGAGACACCCTGTTGGTGTCCAATGCCTTCAAGGCATCTCGACCAGGCTCGATGCGAACGGGGTTTATTTGCCGCTATCAAATAACGGCATAAGCACTTGGCGATGTGGCGCGCGGCTCCTATAGCTGGGCGCCATTATCGTATCAGGATGAGGGACATTATGGGCGCGCACGGCTATCGTCGCATTCTGCTGAAATTATCAGGCGAAGTGCTTATGGGCGATCAAGCCTATGGCATTGATCCCGATACTGTCGCTCGCGTCGCTGAAGAAGTGAAGGCGGCGCAGGATACTGGCTTGCAATTGTGCCTCGTGATCGGCGGCGGCAACATTTTCCGTGGCATGTCTGGCGCTGCCAAAGGCATGGACCGGGCACAGGCCGACTATATGGGTATGCTCGCGACGGTCATGAACGCGCTCGCCATGCAAAATGCGCTGGAACAGCTTGGCGTGCCTACCCGCGTACAATCCGCGATTGAGATGGACAAGGTCTGCGAACCCGTCATTCGTCGCCGTGCCGAACGCCATCTGGAAAAGGGACGTATCGTCATTTTCGCAGCTGGCGTGGGCGCGCCATTTTTCACGACCGATAGCGGCGCAGCTTTGCGTGCGGCTGAAATGCAATGCGATGCGTTATTCAAAGGGACCTCGGTTGATGGCGTATATGACGCTGACCCCAAGAAGGTTTCCACAGCAAAGCGTTATGAAACATTGAGTTACGACCGTGTATTGGCAGACAATCTGAAAGTGATGGACGCAAGCGCCGTGTCCTTATGCCGTGACAACAACATTCCTATCGTGGTGTTCTCCATCCGCGAGCAGGGTAATATTCTGAAAGTGCTCGACGGAAGCGGCACTTCAACTGTGGTAACAAGCGAAGGAAACTGATCCATGCCGCAATATGACAAAACCGACGTTGAGCGCCGCATGAAGGGCGCCGTGGATTCATTCAAAAGCGACCTTTCCGGTCTGCGTACCGGCCGCGCCAACGTGACCTTGCTCGATCCTGTGATGGTTGAGGTTTATGGTTCGAACATGCCATTGAGCCAAGTCGCAACGGTCAGCGCGCCTGAACCGCGCTTGCTTTCGGTTCAGGTATGGGACCGTTCCAATGTCACGCCTGTTGAAAAAGCAATTCGTTCGGCTGGCCTCGGCCTGAACCCGATTACCGACGGCCAGACGCTTCGTCTGCCAATACCTGACCTTACCGAGGAGCGCCGCAAGGAGCTTGCCAAGCTTGCTGGTCAATATGCGGAAAAAGCAAAAATCGCGATCCGCAACGTGCGCCGGGATGCCAATGACGGGCTGAAGACCGACGAGAACAAGAAGGTCATCAGCGAAGACGACCGCAAGCGGTTGGAAACTGAAGTCCAGAAAATGACCGATGAGATGATTAAGGCGGTCGATGAGGCGGCGGCGCATAAGGAAAAGGAAATCCTGAGCCAGTGAATTCCGAAATAAACCTCTCCTCCGTTCGCTCGACACGAGCGGGTTTAGGTGATTGATGGCCGTCGCTGAAGCTCAAGAGCGCATTGCAGCTGGAACCGGCAAGATGCCGCGCCATGTTGCGATCATCATGGACGGCAATGGCCGCTGGGCAAAGAAACGCATGCTGCCGCGCGCCATGGGGCACAAACGCGGTGTCGAAACTGTCCGGAACATCGTCCGTGCTGCGGGCGAGCTTGGACTTGAGGCGTTAAGTCTTTACGCGTTTTCCAGCGAAAACTGGAAACGGCCGGAGGAAGAGATCAGCGACCTGATGGGCCTCATGCGGGATTTCATCAAATCAGATCTCGATGAATTTGCATCAAATGACGTGCGACTCAAAATAATCGGAAATTACAAGGCATTAGCGCCAGATATTGTTGAAATGCTTGAAGAGTCCATTGCGCGGACGTCGAACAACAGACGCACAACATTGGCGGTCGCACTGAACTATGGTTCGCAAGACGAGATGGTTCGCGCGGCGCGCGCTGCCGCCGCACAAGGCGAGATTAGCGCTTCCAGCATCGAAGCCAATCTGGACACCTTTGGTCTGCCGCCTTTGGATTTGCTTATCCGCACTTCAGGAGAGCAACGGCTGTCCAATTTTATGCTATGGCAAGCGGCCTATGCCGAATTCTGGTTTACCGAAACCTTGTGGCCTGATTTCAGCAAGGACGAACTAGCCGCCGCACTGAACGAATTTGCGCGTCGCGAACGTCGCTATGGTGGTCGATGACCGAAAAAGGCGCGCCGCTGCTGAAACCGCGTTCGGACTTGGGCATACGGACAATTTCCAGCGTCGCCATGATGTCGGTCGCTGTCATTGCGATCTGGATAGGTGGCTATGCCTTCATGGGTTTGGTGATCGCGGTAGGTCTTGGAGTTTTCTTTGAATTTGCCAGACTCGCGCTCGGTTTTGCCAAAAGCGTACCAGCGCGGGCTTTGTGGATGATGGGGGGCGTTGCCTATGTTGGCATCGCCTGCTTCACGCTGCTGGTCTTCAGTGCGCCGTTTTTTGGAATGACCCCGGCGATCATGCTGATAGCCGGCGTCATCGGCACAGACGTCGGTGCTTATTTCGCTGGCCGAAATTTGGGCGGACCCAAAATTGCGCCGCAGATTAGTCCGTCTAAAACATGGTCGGGACTGTTTGGGGGCATGATTGGTGCAGGCCTGATGATGGTCGCGATCCAGGCTGCACTCTACGCCTCGCGCGGTGGGCATGCTGGCGATGGTGATGTCTATCTCGCATATGGCTGGTTCCGCCTCATGCTGACCGGCGCTGCCCTCGCAGTGGTTGCGCAAATGGGCGATTTTTTTGAAAGCTGGATGAAAAGGAGGGCAGGGGTAAAGGATTCCGGTCAATTGATCCCTGGCCATGGCGGACTATTCGATCGCACCGACGGACTTATCGCTGTGGCCTTTGCCGCTGGCGTCATTATGGTATTTCAAAGTGTGGCGGGTAGTTGATTGATGACACGCAGCGTTTCCATCTTTGGCGCAACAGGCTCGGTCGGTCTGTCGACTTTGGACCTCATTCGCCAGCATCGCAGCAAATATCGCGTCGTGGCGCTGACCGCGAATGGCAACGCCGCCGCCATCGCGCAACTCGCGCGCGAATTTGACGCGGATCTGGCGGTCGTCGCTGATGAATCGGCTTACACCGAGCTCAAGGACGCACTGGCTGGCACGAACATCGAAGCTGCAGCAGGTCCAGAAGCGCTTGTAGAGGCGGCCAAACGCGATGTGGACTGGACGATGGCCTCCATAGTCGGCTGCGCCGGATTGCCCTCCACGATGGCTGCAATCGAGGCTGGAAAGACCGTTGCCTTGGCCAATAAGGAGGCTTTGGTTTCGGCAGGCGAATTGATGATGGCGGCGGTGCGGCGGTCAGGCGCGGTTCTGCTGCCCGTCGACAGTGAGCATAACGCCATATTTCAGTGCCTCGCTGGTGGCAAAATCGACCAGGTGCGTAAGATTACGCTGACCGCCAGCGGCGGGCCGTTCCGCTCCTTCTCGCTAGAGGAAATGCAGACGGTGACGCCAGCGCAGGCAGTGGCGCATCCCAATTGGGACATGGGCGCCAAGATCAGTATCGATTCTGCGACCATGATGAACAAGGGCCTTGAGCTCATTGAGGCATTTCATCTTTTTCCTGTCGGGTTGGATAAGCTTGATATCCTCGTCCACCCGCAATCGGTCATTCACTCAATGGTCGAATATGTGGATTGTTCGACGCTTGCACAGCTTGGGTCGCCTGACATGCGCATTCCCATTGCCAGCGCGCTGGCGTGGCCCGAGCGTATTGCAACAACCTGCAAACCGCTTGATCTCGCCACCATTGGCCAACTATCGTTTGAGCAACCCGACATTGTCCGCTTCCCCGCGCTTCGGCTTGCACGCGCGGCGATTACCGAAGGCGGAGCGAAACCGGCAATATTAAACGCAGCCAATGAAATCGCCGTCGCCGCCTTCCTGGCTGGCCAAATCAAGTTCCTGGAAATCGCGGCGCTGGTAGAGGCGACGTTGACGGCTTATGTGCCAAATGCGCCCACAAATCTGGAAGATCTGTTCAGCATCGATGCAGACGCCCGCCACTATGCGCGTGACGAATTGGAGAAATTGACCAGTGGCCACTGAATCCCCCCATATTCTTCTGTACCTTTTTGCTTTCATAGCGCTGATCGGTTCGCTCGTTGTCGTGCATGAATTGGGTCATTATGCCGTTGGCCGTTGGTTTGGCGTGAAGGCCGAGAAATTCTCGATTGGCTTTGGCCCGCAAATTTGGGGTCGCGAGGATAAGCGCGGCACGTTGTGGCGCATCGGGCTGTTGCCGTTGGGCGGTTTTGTCCAGTTTGCAGGTGACATGAACCCATCCAGCCAAGCGGACGAAAGCTGGAGGCAATTGCCCGAGGAGGAGCGCAACCAGACGTTCCAATCCAAGACATTGTGGCAACGGGCCCTGATCGTATTTGCTGGGCCGGCGGTGAACTTCATCTTGGCGATACTTATCGCAATGGGGTTCCTGTTGGCTTTCGGAAAGTCGGTGACGCCACCCGTTCTCGACGTTGTGCAGCCAAATAGTTCGGCAGCGGTAGCGGGCCTGTTGGAAGGCGACCGCATCCTCACTTTGAACGGCCGGACCATCGAAACATTCGACGAAATGGCAAGCGAGATCGTGATGATCCCGAACGAGAAGGTCGTGATTGAAATCGAGCGCGATGGCGCGCGGATGACAAAGGAAGCCACCGTCGCTGCGGTCAACGAAGTGGATCGGTTCGGCAATGCATATCGGATTGGTCGCCTCGGCGTTGGCGCGAGCAAGGTTGAAGTCCGTGAAGTGGGACTGCTGGAAGCGCCTTGGGCAGCGGTGGTCCAAACCGGAAATATCCTTCGGCAACAGGTGATTGGACTTGGCCAGATAATCTCGGGCCGTCGTCCGATTTCTGAACTGGGTGGACCGCTGAAAATCGCGAAAGTTTCTGGCGAAGCCATGAGCCTTGGCATTTTGACATTCATAAGCCTGGCGGCGTTAATCTCGATTAATTTGGGGTTCATCAATCTCCTGCCAATCCCGATGCTCGATGGAGGGCATTTGTTGCTCTACGCAATTGAGGCAGTGCGTCGGCGCCCAGCCACGCCGGTAGTGCAGGAGTGGGCTTTCCGTGCAGGATTCGCGATGCTGGCGGCATTCATGATAATGGTAACATTCAACGACCTAGCTTCTTTCGGACTTTTCGGAAGCAGTTGAGGGCATTGCATACTTGATTGCGCGCGCTGCATCGGGCAGGGACGCAAAAATATTTTAGCGGCAATTTGCCAACGCCCGGTGGGGGCCGGACATCAGATCGGATGACAATGAAAAGTAGACCTTTCGGCAGCTTCAAAAACTTTGGCATATATTTGATGGGCTCGACGGCGCTTGCGGCGACGGGCACGATGACTGCGGCTTTTGCGCAGACGGCGCCAGCAACGCCTGCTGCTCAGCCTGCCCAACCTGCCCAACCTGCACAGCCAGAGGCAGCAGCACCAACCGAGATCATTCAGTCGATCACCGTTGTCGGCACGCAGCGACTCGAAGCTGACACTGTACGGTCATACATTCGTCTGCGCACTGGCCAGCCATGGACTCAGGTATCTGCCGACCAAGCGTTGAAGGACCTTTACGCCACCGAACTGTTCGCTGACGTTGCTGTCCGTAACAATTCCGGCGCAGTCGTGATCGAAGTGCGCGAAAACCCGGTCGTGAACCGTATCATTCTTGAAGGCAATAAGCGCATCAAGAATGACAAGATTGAGCCTGAAATCAAATTGGCGCCGCGTCAGATTTACTCGCGGTCGAAGGTTCGCGCTGACGTTGCGCGTATTATCGAATTGTACAAGCGCCAGGGCCGCTTTGCTGCGGTGGTTGAACCAAAGCTTGTTCAGTTGGACCAGAACCGGGTCGATATTGTCTTTGAGATCACGGAAGGTCCAAAGTCGAAAGTTCAGCAAATCAACATCATCGGCAACGACAAGTTCTCCGATGGCCAGTTGCGCGGTGAAATGGTCACCAAACAGGCGCGTTTCTATCGCTTCTTCAGTTCGGGGACCAGCTACGACCCGGATCGCCTGGCCTTTGACCAACAGAAATTACGTCAATTCTATCTCACGCAAGGTTACGCAGATTTCCGCGTTGTTTCTGCGGTGGCGGAACTTACGCCTGATAAACAGGACTTCATCATCACCTATGTGGTCGAAGAAGGTGACCGCTACAAATTCGGTGATGTGAAGGTCGAAAGCCAGATCCGCGATTTTGATTCAGAGCGCCTGACCACGACATTGCGGATGAAAAAAGGCGATTGGTATGATGCCAAAATGGTGGAGGACACCGTTGAAAGCCTGTCCGAGACCGCCGGTCTGTTCGGTTATGCCTTCGCAGATGTGAGCCCTGACTTTCAGCGTGACAAAGAAACGCAAACGATGGCCATCACGTTCAACGTGGCGGAATCGCCGCGTGTCTTTGTTGAACGAATTGACATCAACGGCAACACGCTGACGCAAGACAAGGTTGTCCGCCGCGAATTCCGGTTGAATGAGGGCGATGCCTTTAACAGCATTCAGGTCAAGCGGACCGCCGAACGCATCAAGTCGCTCGGCTATTTCCAGGAAGACCTTGAAGTTGAGCAAACGCAAGGTAGCGCGCCCGACCGTATCATCCTGACCACCAATGTCGAAGAAAAGGCTACGGGCGAATTGTCGTTGTCCGCCGGTTTCTCGTCGATTGAAAACTTTATTTTCCAAGGGTCGATCAAGCAGCGCAACTTCCGCGGCCTTGGCCAGGAACTGCGGACGAACATCTCGTATTCGTCATATTCAAAATCGGCAGAAATTGGCTTCACCGAGCCTTATCTGTTCGACCGTTCCATTGCGGTATCGGGCGACATCTTCCGCCGCGATTTGAACAGCTTCAACTTCTTTAACAATCAACGCAACACGACATATCAGCAGGCAACGACTGGCCTGCAAGTTCGCGTTGGTGTGCCAGTCAACGAATTCATCTATTTCCAGGCACGCTATGGCCTGAGCCAAGACGATATTTCGCTGGATGAAAATACGTTTTTCTCGGATCCCGATGGCGCGACCGGACCACTTCCGGCGTCCTGTGACCCAATCATTGCCGGACGTTTCTTGTGCGATGCCCTTGGCAAGCGCCTAACGTCATCGCTGGGTTACACATTGCTTTATGATGATCGCGACAACCGCATTCGTCCAACACGCGGCCAGAGCGCTGGTATCAGCCAGGACTTTGCCGGGCTTGGCGGCGACGTCAAATACATCAAAACCCGTATCAACGCGGACAAATATTGGAAGCCATTCGGTAACTTTGTGTTCGGTTTGTCGATTGAAGGTGGGTACATCCATCCACTTGAAGATCGCGGTCTTACATCGCAGGGTATTGACGACGTTCGCTTGACCGATCGTTTCTATCTGGGTGAGCCACAGATGCGCGGCTTTGACATTCGCGGCGTTGGCCCGCGCGTGCAGCGTATTTTTTACGAAGGCCAGGTTGTGAACGGCGTGGCCGTTAATGCGCCCCTGACCGATCGTAACCAGATTCAGGATGATGCCATCGGCGGTCGTTTCTATTATCTGGGCCGGGCAGAACTGCAGATTCCGTTGGGCAGCGGCGCAAGGGAACTGGGCTTGCGTCCATCGGTGTTCGTCGATGTCGGTTCGGTCTTTGATGTTACACGCCCAGTCCTCCAGACCGTCCAGCAGCGCGAAGTGTTGGCCAATGGTTCGCAAGGCGCGCCTTTATATTATTTCGTTGATACCGCTGGCACACTGCAGACATCGACCACGGCAACGAATGCCGATGGCTCTGCCCGTGTTTCGGCATTACGCTTCGAAGAACGCTTCTTCGGCGACTCCTGGAAACCGCGCCTTTCGGTCGGTTTTGGCGTAAACTGGAATTCTCCCTTTGGTCCGTTCAGGATCGATATCGCCCGCGCTCTGCTAAAGCAGGAGGGTGACGACACCAAATTATTCACATTCAACGTAGGAACGCAATTCTAATGAAAATTCGTAACACCGCCATCGTGGCTGCACTTTTGTCGGCGGCTGCCATTTCTGCACCGGCGACTGCCCAAGTTGCGGGCATTGCCACATCTGACACTTCTGTTGCAATCGCCCGTTCAAAGGCGCTTGGCACTGCTTATCAGCAAATCGGCACGCAATATGCAGCAGCAGCGCAGCAAATGCAGGCAAAGCGTGGGGAAGTGAATGCCCTCAATGCGCAGCTTGATACCAACAAAGACAAGGAACTGACGCAGGCTGAACTTGATGCTGCAATCAAGGCGAAAAGCCCACTGTTGGCGCAGATTGATGCAAAGCAAAAGGAAATGAACACGCTTCAAGAGCCAATCATCCTTGCACAATTATACGCTGTCGAACAAATTGCCCTGAAATATGAAGCGGCGCAGCAAGCTGTTATCACTGCCAAGCGGATCAATGTCATTCTCGCGCCCGACGCATTTGTATGGGCACCAGAATCGGTTGATGTCACCGCGGCTATCACTGCTGAACTCGATAAAGCTGTACCATCAGTGCCGATCACGCCGCCTGCTGGCTGGCGTCCGTCGCGCCAAATCGGTGCATTGTACCAACAGATCCAGCAAATGATCAGTGCTGCGGCACAGCAAGCACAAGCTGCTGCTCAGCCACGGCCAGCCGGTGCGCCAGCGACACCCGCAGCGCAGCCTGAAAGCCGTTAATCCGGATGTCGGACGGCGACTACAGTAACTACGATGTGCGCCGGGTTATGGCGGTGCTTCCGCACCGCTACCCCATGCTCCTGGTCGACCGCGTAGAAGAGCTTGTCGTTGATGAGCGGATTTGCGCGGTCAAGGCCGTGACCATGAATGAAGGGTTTTTTCAGGGGCATTTCCCTGGAAGACCCATCATGCCTGGCGTGATGATTGTTGAGGCACTGGCCCAGGCGGCGGGTGTGTTGGCGATGGAAAGCCTTGGACTGATTGGTTCAGGCAAGCTTGTGTATTTCATGTCGATCGACAATGCCAAGTTCCGCGCGCCAGTTGAGCCGGGTTGCCTTTTGCATTTGCATGTTGAATTTGTGCAGAAGCGGGCGCGGGTCTGCAAATTTGCAGGGCGCGCAATGGTCGGTGATCAAGTTGCTGCAGAAGCCGAATTTATGGCGATGATCGCTGAGCCGCCTGCGTAAAATAGCATATGCAGCGCTGAACCCAGATCGGGTTGCGCGTTGCGGGTATTTTTGACAGTCAGTTCTTGCCTTCTGTCGGCGCCCCCGCTATGCGCGGCGCTTCCGAATTTAGGGTTGCCGGTCGGAAACCGGTGACTGAACAAAGGATTTATGTATGAAAGCCGACATTCACCCCGATTATCACATGATCAAGGTGCAGATGACCGATGGCACCATCTTCGAAACGCGCTCCACCTGGGGCAAGGAAGGTGACACCCTCGCTCTGGATATCGATCCGACATCGCACCCGGCATGGACCGGTGGTTCGGGCCGTATGCTTGACACTGGCGGCCGCGTTGCCCAGTTTAACAAGCGTTTTGGTGGCCTCAGCCTCAAGAAGTAAGATTTGCGTTGTGCCGGGTTCGCGCCCGGCACATGATACAATCAAGGCCTTTTTTTAGGCCAGATAACGGATCGCGCCTGCCTCAGTGGCGCTATGGCGATCGTAGCTCAGTTGGTTAGAGCGCTGGTTTGTGGTACCAGAGGTCGGGGGTTCAAGACCCCTCGGTCGCCCCATTTTTTCCCATTCATATTCCGGGTGACATTTGCATTGCGTAATATTATTACGCAGCAAAGTAATATGATTCCGACCCGTTAGGCGGAACGCATACAAGGGAATTTGCCATGCCAGCCATCTGGGACTTGCCTGATTTCGACTCGCATGAGGCGGTCCACGTTTTTGACGACCGCGCAACTGGCCTGAGAGCTGTCATTGCCGTGCACTCGACCCATTTGGGACCAGCCGCTGGCGGAACGCGTTTCTGGCATTATGGCGATTCTCAAGCGGCGATCACCGACGCGCTGCGTCTGTCGCGTGGCATGAGCTACAAAAACGCGATGGCTGGACTCTCTGCCGGCGGCGGTAAAGCTGTTATTCTGGCTAATCCTCAGCGCACCAAAACACAGGACATGCTCGATGCATTTGCCCGCGCGGTGGATTCGCTTGGCGGCAAATATGTCACTGCGCAGGATGTCGGCATGTCTGAAGCGGATATGGTGTCGCTTTCAAAAGTCACCCCACATGTTGCAGGCCTGCCTGACCAAGGCGGTGATCCCGGACCATACACAGCGCGCGGTGTCTATTTGGGCGTTCAGGCCGCTGCGAAGCATGCACTTGGCACCGACGACATGTCGGGCGTTCATGTCGCCATTCAGGGCGTCGGCAGCGTGGGCGGCGGCCTTGCGCGCTATCTTGCAGAGCAAGGCGCTAAGCTGACACTGGCTGATGTTGACGCGCAGCGCGCAGCCGACTTGGCGCAGGAGCTTGGCGGAACGAGCGTCGCGGCGGACGAGATCATGCATGTAGCGGCAGATATTTTCAGCCCATGCGCATTAGGCGCCATCCTTACCGACGCGAGCGTGGCTGCGTTGAAAGTGCGCGCTGTCGCTGGCGGTGCCAACAACCAGTTGGCAACGGGACCAGAGGGCCAAATGCTGGCGGATCGCGGCATTCTTTACGCGCCGGATTATGTCATTAATGCCGGCGGCATCATCAACGTGCTGCGCCATATCGAAAATGCTGATGATGCCGAAATCAACCGCCGGATCGATGCCATTCCGGGTCGGCTTTCCGCCATCTGGACGGAAAGTGATTCGACCAAAATGACACCGGCTGAAGTCGCCGACAATATGGCACAAAAGCTTATTGGTAGATGACGCCAAACCCATTGGCGTAGCGAGTTTGCGGTGCTAGAGGCTCAGGCTAATCATGCACCGCTTCGCCAATCCTGCCCGTTTCTTGCGTATCGCAAAGCCGCTTACCCCAGCATTATTCTGGCCAGGGCTGCTGCTCACGCTGGTTGCTTGTATTTGGGGGGTGTTTTTCACACCGACTGAACGGTTGATGGGCGACACCGTCAAAATCCTTTTCGTCCACGTTCCCGCCGCTTGGCTCGGCATGGGTGGATGGACGGGCATTGCGATTGCGAGCATCGTGCAATTGGTATGGCGACACCCTCTGGCCGGCGTCGCGGCGCGGGCCATTGCCGTTCCCGGTGCTACCTTTGCGGCCATCTGTCTGTTGACTGGTTCAATATGGGGTCGGCCAACCTGGGGCACCTGGTGGGTCTGGGATGGACGTTTGACTTCAATGCTGGTGCTGTTCTTCCTGTATCTGGGCTATATCGCGCTATCGAATGCTTCAAGCGAGAAGGGCGATACAAGCCGCGTGGCTGCTGTCTTTGGTGTCATCGGCGCGGTCAACATTCCGATCATCAACCGCTCGGTAATCTGGTGGGAAAGTCAGCATCAAAAGGCGAGCATTACCTTGGGCGGGTCGTCGATTGATCCTGCCTATCTTGTACCATTGTTCGTCGCAGTCGCGGGTTTCAGCCTGTTGTTCAGCGCGCTCGTTCTGATGCGCATGCGTGCGGCATTGGCGGAAATGCGAATTGAGGCGCGGATGCGCCGGATGGCACAAGGCTGATGCCCCACGCCCCCTTCATCATTGCGTCTTTTGCCGTAACTGCCGTGGGCATGATCTGGCTTGTCATCTCAAGCTATCTATCGATGCGCCGCGCCGAGGCTTCGGCTGATGAAATGAAGGAACGGTCATGAAGCCGAAGCACCAGCGTTTGGTATTGGCTGCCGTTGCGGTTGTGGCCTTGGTTGGCGCTGGCCTGATCGCGGCGTCCGCCTTGCGCGAAGAGGCGTCGTATTTCTACACCCCCACAACCTTGGCGGCCGCCAAAGTTGAGCCCGGAAAAGCCATAAGGCTTGGCGGTATGGTGCAGCAGGGATCAATCGTGCGCGCTGCCGACGGCGTTTCCATTACCTTCATTGTGCAGGACCAAAGCGGTACGCAAAAGGTCGCGTATCGCGGCATCACGCCTGATTTATTTGTTGAAGGTTCGGGCGTCGTTGCCGATGGCCGCCTTCGTCCCGATCGCGTGTTCGTGGCCGAAAGCTTGCTCGCCAAGCATGACGAAAATTACGTACCCAAAGAACTCGCCGATATCGACATGACCGCGGCCGAAAACACGAAAAACACGGTTTCTCAATGAAGGCTTTGACATGATTGCAGAGGCAGGATTGGCGGCCCTTTGGCTGGCAGCGGCGATGGCATTGCTTCAGCTTGTTGGCGGCCTGACCTTGTTGCGCGGCGGGGCCGGGCAGTTGGTGCCGCTCATTAAGCCTGCGGCTTATGTTCAAGGGGCCCTGTGCGCCTTTGCTTTTTTCGCACTGATGTGGCTGTTTTATGTGACTGACCTGTCGGTGCTTTTGGTTGCAAGCAACAGCCATATCGACAAGCCGATGATTTTCAAACTGGCGGGCACATGGGGCAACCATGAAGGCTCCATGTTACTATGGGTGGCGGTACTCTCGGTATCTGGCGCGGCCATCGCTTTTTTTGAAAAGCGGATTGATGCAAAGACTCTTTATGCGACACTCGCAGTGCAGGGGTTCCTTGCACTTGGCTTTTTCGCGTTTCTGTTATTTGCGTCAAACCCGTTTGAACGGCTTGTGCCAGCGCCCGTGGAAGGCGCAGGGCTTAACCCATTGCTTCAGGACGTCGGCCTCGCGTTCCATCCGCCAACGCTTTACATGGGCTATGTAGGCCTCTCTATCGCGTTCTCTTTTGCGGTAGGCGCATTGCTGACCAACCAGGTCGGGCCATCCTTTGCGCGCGCCATGCGGCCTTGGGTATTGGCAGCCTGGATATTCCTCACCATAGGAATCGCCGCTGGCAGCTATTGGGCTTATTATGAGCTTGGCTGGGGTGGCTGGTGGTTTTGGGATCCGGTGGAAAATGCCTCGCTCATGCCATGGTTGGCAGCGACCGCATTGCTGCATTCGGTCAGCGTTCTTGCCACCCGCAATGCGCTGCGTGCGTGGACCATCATGCTTGCCTTGGTCGCCTTTGCCATGTCGATGGCAGGCACCTTCCTTGTCCGCTCAGGCATATTGACGAGCGTTCATGCCTTTGCCGTTGATCCAGAGCGCGGATCATTCATCCTTGCGCTGATGCTGCTCTACACTGGCCTTGCTTTCGTCATTTTCGCGCTCCGCATAGGGACAGTGAAACAAGGAGAGCCGTTCCAATTAGTTAGCCGCGAAGGCGGTATTGTTGCCAACAACATCTTCCTGAGCGTAATTTTGGCTATTGTGCTCATCGGCACGCTTTACCCGCTCGCGGCAGAAGCAATGGGCGACAAGATATCGGTAGGACCACCTTATTTCAACAAGGCAACAGTGCCGGTCATGGTGCTGTTGATGCTCGCTTTGCTGATTGGTCCAATGCTGCGCTGGCGGCGTGATGATTTGAAGCGGATCAAATATTGGCTCATTGCCGCAGCGGCTATTCTGCTGTGGAGCGGTATTGCCGTTTGGAAATTAGCACCGGATATCGGTATTTTCCCGCTTCTGGGTATTGCGCTATCCTTGGCCTTAGGAGTTGCAGCTTGGTTGCCGCTTCGGGGCCGCAAATTGCTGCGGACGCCGTTGCCGATTTTCGGCATGGTCATCGCCCATTTCGGGATAGCCGTTAGCGTTTTTGGCATGGCTGCGGAATCCGGTTTCTCATCGGAAACGCTCACTGCCTTGGCACCGGGCGAAAGCGCAGAGGTCGCTGGCTGGCGCGTGAAGCTGGATGACGTCAAACCAGTTGTTGGTGACAATTGGGTCGCTGTCGAAGGCGAGATGGTCGCCGGCAAGAATGACAATGCGTTTGTGCTTCGTCCACAATCGCGCCAGTTCTTCAAACCTGAAATGCAGACCAGCGAAGCGGCGTTGCTGACACGCTGGAATGGCCAATTATACGCCGTAATAGCGCAGCCTGATCAAGAGGGCGATGGCCGCTGGCAGGTTCGCCTTTGGTGGAAACCCTTTGTGACGTTTATCTGGTATGGCGGCATTCTAATTGCCCTTGGCGGGCTTATAGCGCTATTCGGCCGGATGTTCCGCCGCGCCAAAAAACCTGCGATTAACAAGTGGGAACGTGCATGAACCGGCCGTGGCTTTTGTGGATACCGCTTGCGGTTGTAGCATTCATCGGCGGACTTGCGATCTATGGCCTTGTCGTGCCCAAGGACGACCAGGTCTATTCGGCGATGGTTGGCAAAAAACTGCCTGAATTTGCCTTGCCCGCTGCCACCGCTGGCGTTCCAGCTTTGTCAAACACTGACATGGCCGACGGCAAACCGCGTTTGCTTAATGTTTTCGCCAGCTGGTGCCTGCCATGCAAGGCCGAGGCACCGCATCTTGAGACGTTGAAGGCGGCAGGGGTCGAGATTGACGCCATCGCCATTCGCGACAAGCCAGAGGATGTTGCGGCCTTTCTCGCTGAGTTCGGAAATCCGTTCCGGCGTATTGGTTCGGACAGCGAAATGGCGGTTCAGCTTAAGCTTGGATCGTCCGGCGTTCCTGAAACCTATGTCATTGGCGGCGATGGCACTATCTTGTTTCAGCATATTGGCGATATCAGGGCCGAACATGTGCCGATGCTGATCGAAAAAGTGAACGCTGCGAAATGAGGGCTCTCGCACCTATCTTGTTGGTGTTGGCAGCGCCTGTGTTTGCGCAAGGTAGTGGGCCTACGCCAGCACTGGCCAACCGCCAGCTTCCCGATCCAGCCAAAGAGGCAGAAGCCATGCGGTTGATGCATAGCCTGCGCTGCATCCAGTGTCAGGGCCAGTCTATTGCGGACAGCGATGCGGCAATGGCAGGCACCATGCGCGCCGAGGTGCGACAACAAATTGCCGCTGGTGAGAAACCAGATGCTATTCGCGACTGGATGATCGGCCGATATGGCGAATGGGTCAGTTTTGAGCCCGACATGAAGGGCGCCGGCCTGTTGCTCTGGATCGCGCCCTTATTGATCTTTCTGGCCTCAATCTGGGTCGCTCGCGGGCTATTTCGGAGGCGCACATGAACGGTTGGATTGCACTTGGCTTGCTATCGATCCTCAGCCTGATTGTGCTGGTATTTTTCGTGCGCTCGTCAAAGGGGCTGTGGCAGATCGCGGCGGCTGCCGTTCTATTAGGCATGACGGGTTACGCACTTCAGGGTCGTCCGTCGACACCGGCGTCACCAGCAAAGCCGCTTGAAGCGAGCGAAGTTGCCGCAACGCAATTGGTCGCAATTCGCGCCGACATGGACCAAAGCTTTGGCAGCGCCAAACGATGGCTCGTGACGGCGGATTCGTTTGCCAAGCAGGGCGATTATTCCTTGTCCGCTGCGTACATTCAATCGGGACTGCGCAGCGATCCACAAAATGCAGATCTATGGTCTGCGCTTGGCCTGCAATTGATGTTGGCGAGTGAGGGGCAGATGTCACCACCGGCGCAATTGGCGTTCGACAAAGCACGGGCAATTCGGCCCAATTATCCAGCGCCATATTATTTTGCCGGCCTTGCCCGGCTGTTTGCCGGAGACCTTGATGGCGCGATTTTACTCTGGGAAAAAACCGTTTCTTTAGCGACGCCAAAGGCAAAATGGAAAACGCGCATTGAGTCGCAACTGGTGGCCGCGAAGGCCCTGCAGGCACAAGCTGCGCAGGCACAATCAACTATGCCTAATAAATAACTGTATTTAAGATATTTTCCTATAATTTGAATCAAATATTGCTTTGTTGTGAAGGGCTTTGCGCCATGCTATTGCCCGCGCCCCAGCCACGGTAAACGTGGCATTCGGGGCTAGTGCCGGGGAAACAATATGGTTGGACCGCAAGCAGACGATTTTGGTCATAGCGACCAAGATCACCAAGACAGCCATGCCCCAAAAGGTTCGCTGCTGGCACTATGCGTGGGCACCGTCGGCGTAGTATTCGGTGACATCGGGACAAGCCCGATTTATGCGTTTCGTGAAACCTTTGCCGGCCACCATCCGATAACTCCCGATCCGATGCACATCAAAGGCGTTCTAAGTCTCGTCTTCTGGTCGATGATGATCGTCGTGACATTCAAATATGTCTTCACGATCATGAAGGCCGACAACAAGGGCGAGGGCGGAAGCCTTGCTTTGTTGGCGCTCATAAACCGGCAAACCGCTGGTGCAAAATGGACGGCGCCTTTTGTTATGCTTGGGGTGTTTGCGACGGCGCTGTTTTACGGCGACTCGATGATTACGCCTGCCATGTCGATCCTGTCGGCAGCGGAAGGTCTGAAATATGTGAATGAGGGCTTCAGCGCCTGGATTGTTCCGATATCCGTGGTCATTATTGGAGCGCTCTTTGCATTCCAGTCACGCGGGACGGCGAAAGTCGGAGCATGGTTCGGGCCAATAATGCTCGTCTATTTTGCGACACTGGCCGGGTTGGGTTTGATGCATTTGACGAAGATGCCTTCGATCATCTTCGACGTTTTAAACCCGCTGAATGCGTTCTATTTTTTCTACATTGACGGTTTCCGCGCATTTGTGGCGATGGGAACCGTTGTTCTGGCCGTAACGGGCGCAGAGGCGCTTTACGCCGATATGGGGCATTTCGGACGCCGGCCCATCAAGTTTAGCTGGTTGTTCTTCGTGCTGCCCGCGTTGATGCTCAATTATATGGGGCAGGGGGCAATGATATTGTCCATGACACCCGAAGATGCGCAAATCGCCATTCGCGACCCTTTCTTCCTGATGGTGCCTGAAATCATCAGTACGCCTGTCATTTTCCTCACCATCATGGCGGCAGTCATTGCCAGTCAGGCAGTTATTTCCGGCGCGTTTTCGCTTACGCAGCAGGCGATTCAACTGGGCTTCATGCCGCGTCTCAGTATTCAGCACACCAGTGAAAAGGCCGCGGGGCAGATCTACATTCCGGCGATCAACTGGGGCCTTGCGATCATGGTATTATTGCTTGTGCTGTTCTTCCAGTCTTCGTCCAATTTGGCTGCGGCTTATGGCATCGCGGTGACGGGCGCGATGTTCATCGACACATGCTTGATTGCTGTCGTTCTCCTGTCGCTATGGAAATGGCCAAAGTGGAAGGCTATTCCGACTTTGGCTTTGTTCTTCATCGTCGATTTCGCCTATTTCGGCGCCAATTTGTTGAAGGTGCCTTC
>JAZKGS010000050.1:17947-33359 GCA_040385805.1 Pseudomonadota bacterium
ATCGAAGACGTGCCGTTTGTGGATTCAGGTGACCGGATCGTCTGTAAAGACTTGGGCGAGGGTTTCTACCGCGTAAAAATGCGCTTTGGCTTTTTGGAGGAAACCAACGTGCCCGCCACGCTTGACATGGTTGATCTTTGCGGTCCCAAATTCGACATGATGCACACGAGCTTTTTCCTATCACGCCAAACATTGATTGCTTCCAAAATTCCGGGAATGGCAATTTGGCGGGAAAAAATATTTGCCTGGATGTTGCGTAATGCCGCCAATGCGATGGAATTTTTCAAGCTGCCAAGCAACCGCGTGGTGGAGTTGGGCAGCCAGGTCGAAATCTAACAGGGTAATTGGCGTTGCCGGCAAGGCACTTTCAAATCTGCTTGAACCTTTTTGCCCGCCAAGCTAAGAACAAAAATGGAACATCGATAGGAGCGCCAAATGTCCGTCATGTCATTGCTGATGACGCGCAGTTGCGCTGATTTACGATCGGCTTGGCAGTCTTCTGATTTTGAGCAGTTGGGCATATCTTTTGTTCGGGATAATAGCCCCCGGGCAACCACGGGCCTTCTGATATTCGAAGGCGTGGCGTTCACTTATGATATTCAACAGGTGCCGGAATTTCGTGCAGAAAAATTTATATTCTGCAACGCGGATACCAATGACATGCAATCTGCAATCCAATTCGACTTTGGGCCGGCCGTTGCAGGTGGTGGCCGCGTACCGGCAATCGTTAAAGTTTTGATGCGATTGGGCGAGGTGCTTGGAGCGTTGTTTGAGGCCAAGGCGGTATTCTGGTGGCCAGCATCCATATTGTCAGGTTTTGCGTATTACACTGAAGCGGTTACGCAATATTCCGAAGATGCAGCGTTTCCAGCGCTTGTATGCGTGGGTTACGACACTTCGAAGACCGACCTTGTTCAAACGAAAGGACTGGCGTGGTTATGTGGGCAAGAGCTTGCTTTCGAACATGCGCCAGTCACTTTACACGCGGCAATGCGGTATGTGGTCCGGTTGGTCCATGATCTCGCAACACAAGGTTCCATAAATCATGTGACTGAAGTTCAAGGCATGATGGCCGGGGAAGTTGTTGTTCTTACGCCTGACCCGGACAATAATGTTTTAATTGCCCGTCTGTTACCAGCGGCTTAATCCGCATTCTGGCAATGTGGACGCAAATGGTGGGGGCTACATGCGGACATTTACGAGGCTTTCTGGCGCGCGCGCTATTGCTGGGTTCCAATCGCATCATTTGATACCTGTTGCGGTTTTCGCCAGTAAATCCTTTGCCAACGCATTCGACTTGGTTCGTCTGAATGGATTTGACGTACGTTATTTCCCGCGAAATGGTCTGTTTCTTCCGGCAACAGAAGCCGCAGCAATCCAGAGCGGTTTGCCACTTCACCGTGGCCCGCACCGTCGATACAACGACCTTGTAGCTCACCGCATTGCAGCGATTTTCCGCGATTTTCCACAAATGGGATATCGGCAGTCTGCGCGGTACGATGCGGTCGAGCGCATTCACCTGCTCGCTGGCGCGTTGCGCGCGAGTTTGTATGGATCACCGCCACGCATTTCGCTCAACCACCGGGATCCGTTCAACACTGCGGTCAACTTTACGGATCTTGACAGCGCTTGCGATGCATTATGGTTGGCAACAAAATGACCCGAATTCATTTTAACACTGGACGAATGTTGCGGAACTTGGCTATCGCCCTTTCAACATGAATGCATCCAACGCCATTTCGCTTTTACTTCGACTTACACGCCCTTAGGCGTGCCTGTTGTGTCGGCATTGGCCGGCGACCCGCCTAAGGGCCCACCAACCGCCCAATTCTAAAGCCCGCAAACCGGGCGTCCTAGCGAAGTTGCCACTTATCATGATGCTTTCCGACCCTTCACGCAAATACCGCCCGTTTCCGCAAGTCGATCTGCCCAATCGGGTATGGCCAACGCGAACCATCGACCGCGCGCCACGCTGGCTTTCAACGGACCTGCGCGACGGAAACCAAGCGCTTATCGACCCGATGGGTGCCGAGAAGAAGAAGCGCTTTTTTGACCTGTTGCTGAAGGTCGGCGTGAAGGAGATTGAGGTTGGCTTCCCAAGTTCAGGCGCGACCGATTTCGACTTCATCCGTGGCCTTGTTGACAGCGGACGTATTCCGGATGACGTCACCATCCAAAGCCTGACGCAGTCACGCCGCGACCTGATTGAAAAAACATTTGAAAGCATGGCGGGCGCACCGCGGGCTATTGTCCATCTTTACAATGCCGTCAGCCCTGCATGGCGCGACATTGTCTTCAAACTCGACAAGCCCGGCGTAAAGGCGATCGCGGTCGAGGGTGCGAACATCCTGAAAGAGCAAGCTGCCAAATATCCGCAGACCGACTGGCATTTTGAATATAGCCCGGAGACATTTTCGACGGCGGAGCTCGAATTCAGTCTTGAGGTCTGCGAAGCGGTCATGGAAGTGCTGCAGCCAACGGCTTTAAAGCCGCTGATCCTGAACTTGCCAGCAACGGTCGAGGCGGCCATGCCCAACGTCTATGCCGACCAGATCGAATGGATGTGTCGCAACATTAGTGCGCGCGATCACGTCGTTATCAGCCTTCATCCACATAACGACCGTGGTAGCGGTATCGCCGCGGCCGAGCTTGGCTTGCTGGCGGGCGCGGACCGGATCGAAGGCTGCTTGTTTGGCAATGGCGAGCGTACGGGCAATGTCGATCTGGTCACGCTTGCGCTGAATATGTATACGCAAGGCCTGAACCCCGGCCTCGATTTCAGCGATATCGATGAGGTCATTCAGACCGTCGAATACTGCAACCAATTGCCCGTACACCCGCGGCATCCCTATGCTGGCGAATTGGTATTCACCGCCTTTTCAGGTTCACATCAGGACGCGATTAAAAAAGGCTTTGCCGCGCAAGAACGGCAGAATGACGAAATCTGGCGCGTGCCCTATCTCCCTATCGATCCCGCGGATCTGGGACGCAGTTACGAAGCCGTCATCCGTGTTAATTCACAAAGCGGAAAGGGCGGCGTCGCGTGGGTCATTGAGCAGGATCAAGGCCTGAAGTTGCCTAAAAGGATGCAGGCAAATTTCTCGACCACGGTGCAGGAATTGTCTGACACTACCGGTCGCGAACTTACCAGCGCCGACATTTGGGAAGCGTTTGAAAAACGCTATCATCTGAAGGGCGATGGCCGGTTCCGCTTGATCGATTTTCACGAAACCCAAAGCCAGCGGCAAAAGGACGAGCGGATATTTGCCGGAAACATCCGGATCGACGGCGTGGAACAGAGCGTCAGCGGGCGCGGCAACGGCCTTATCTCCAGCCTGGCTAACGCGCTGGAAGGCGCGCTTGGCGGGCAGTTGCATATCATAGACTATAGCGAGCATGCCATTGGCCATGGAACCGATGCACGTGCCGCTGCTTATGTCGAATGCCGTGTTGGTGACGGGCCGATATTGTTTGGTGTCGGCATTAGCCAAGATGTGGCCACAGCGTCCGTCAGAGCGATTCTAAGCGCTGCTAACGGGTCTTAGGGTATCCAGGGGTAGGTCAGGGCTAACAAAGGGCGTAGGACGCTCCTACGCAGTTTTTATCAGCGGCAAGTTTTGTGCAGTCGGCAATCAATCGTTTGCGACTTGCTATCGGGTAGAAACATAACGCGCGTTATGCCATCTTACCCTACGGAACGGCTTCTCCCCAAAGGTGGGTTTGACAGCCGCGATGCGCTGTGGCTTACCCGCATTTAACTGGTGAATTAACAAGGGATTCGACACATGGCACTTCCGGCAATTTTTGATAATCTTCGGCTTCCAGTGATCGGATCGCCGCTTTTCATCGTGTCGGGTCCTGAGCTGGTGATCGCGCAGTGCAAGGCGGGCATCGTCGGGTCGTTCCCCGCGCTTAACGCCCGCCCGCAGGCGCAGCTTGACGAATGGTTGCACCAGATCACTGAAGAGCTTGCCGCCCATAACCGGGAAAATCCCACACGTCCGGCAGCGCCTTATGCGGTGAACCAGATCGTGCATAAATCGAACAATCGCCTTCAGGAAGATATCGCCACCTGCGCCAAGTGGCAGGTACCGATCACGATCACGTCACTGGGCGCTCAAGTCGAATTAAATGATGCCGTCCATAGCTGGGGCGGAATTGTCCTGCATGACGTCATAAACGACCGTTTCGCCCATAAGGCTATTGAAAAGGGTGCCGATGGCCTCATTCCCGTTGCGGCTGGTGCTGGCGGACATGCGGGCGTAACTTCGCCATTCGCGTTGATGCGCGAAATCCGCGAATGGTTCGATGGTCCGGTCGCTTTGTCGGGCTCCATCGCACATGGTGCTTCGGTCCTCGCGGCGCAGGCCATGGGCGCCGATTTCGGCTATATCGGCAGCGCGTTCATCGCGACCAAAGAAGCCAATGCCGTTGATGGTTACAAGGAAAATATCGTCGAAGCGAAGGCCGCGGATATCGTCTATTCCGACCTGTTCACGGGCGTCAGCGGCAATTATCTGCGCCAGTCCATCGAGCGCGCCGGTATGGACCCAAACAATCTGCCCAAGGGCGATATTTCCACGATGAACTTCGGCTCGGGCGGCAACAGCGAAGCCAAGGCGTGGAAGGACATCTGGGGTTCCGGCCAGGGCATCGGCGCGATTAAAGAAGTGCAGACCGTCGCGCAGTTTGTTGACCAGCTGGAAGCCGAATATCGCGCAGCGAAAGCCAGCCTTGACGCGCGGTATTTGGGGTAATTGCGCTCAAGTAATAACGCGCTCATCCCTGTCATCCTCGCGAATGCGGGGATCCATGGTCGGGGATTAAATTTTAAATCGACAGTTCAGGCCATGGACCCCCGATCAAGTCGGGGGTGACAAGGTTTGTTGTTTGTCGCGGACCTTGGCGCGAAAACCGGGACCGCCGCGCGAATTGTCGTGTTACTTCGAGGCTCGCTGGATATTTTTTACCACGCAAAGCCGCAAAGACACAAAGAAGAGATATTTATCCTTTGCTTCTTTGCGACTTCGCGGCTTTGCGTGAGATTATTTTAAAGCTTAGCTCGCCTTTTCAAAGGCGACGCTGATGTCCAAGGTGACGTTGTCCGACACCATTGGAATGCCATAGCCAATGCCGAATTCGCTGCGTTTGATAACCGATGTGGCGTGAAAGCCGACCGTGGCTTTCTTGTTAAACGGGTTGTTGCCTGCGCCTGAAAATTTGGTGTCCAGCACAACTGGCTTGGTGACGCCGTTCAGCGTCAGGTTGCCTGTGATCTTCGCGGTTGTGCCGCTGGCGACAACGCTTGTTGAAACAAACTTGGCGTCGGTTGGGGCTGGGCCGAAAAAGTCAGCCTTGCCGCCGTCTTTGCCAGCGCGCAGCAGATGCTCTGTCAGACCGGAGCTTGCGGTTGTCACTTTACTGACCGGAATAGTGATGTCGACTTTTGCCGCGTTCGGATTGGCTGGGTCGAGCGTGAGCGTTCCGGTTGCATCGCCGAAAATGCCGAAATAATCGTTGAAGCCAAAATGGCTGACGCGCCAACCGATGAGTGTGTGGCCGGGGTCGGTGTTATAGGTTCCGGCGGTCACACGGGCGACTTCCATCGTACCTGGAACCTGCGGCGCGCTTTGGGCGATCAATGGCACAGCAAAAAGGAGGGGAAGGGCACATAAAAGCTTACGCATAAGTCTGCTCCAGACAGTAAAAAGGGGAAGCACCAATGTCGGTGCCTCCCCCAAATGAGTCAAGCTAGGAAAAAGGGCTTAGTTTTTCGCCTGATCCACAAGCTTGTTCTTTGCAATCCATGGCATCATCGCGCGCAATTTTGCGCCTGTTGCCTCGATCGGGTGCGCTGCCGCTGCCTTGCGCGCTGCCTTTAATTCAGGCTGGCCAGCGCGGTTATCGAGCACGAAATTCTTGACGAAACGGCCAGACTGGATGTCAGCGAGAACGCGCTTCATCTCGGCTTTGGTTTCGTCGGTGATGATACGTGGGCCAGTGGTGATGTCACCATATTCTGCGGTGTTGGAGATGGAATAACGCATGTTGGCGATGCCGCCTTCATACAGAAGGTCGACGATCAACTTGGTTTCGTGCAAGCATTCGAAATATGCCATTTCAGGGGCGTAACCGGCTTCAGTCAATGTCTCAAATCCGGCTTGGATCAGGTGGGTGATCCCGCCGCACAAGACGGCTTGCTCACCAAACAGGTCAGTTTCACACTCTTCGCGGAAGTTGGTTTCAATGATGCCGCTGCGGCCGCCGCCAACACCGCTTGCATAAGCAAGCGCGATGTCATGGGCGTTGCCGCTGGAATTTTGAGCGACTGCGATCAGGCAGGGCACACCGCCGCCCTTTTGATACTCGCTACGCACAGTGTGGCCAGGGCCCTTTGGCGCGATCATGATAACGTCGATGTCGGCGCGTGGCTCAATCAGGCCGAAATGGATGTTGAGGCCATGGGCAAAAGCCAACGCCGCGCCGGGCTTCATGTTGGCGTGCAAGTCGTCAGCGTAAATTGCGGCCTGATGCTCGTCGGGCGCAAGCACCATTAGGATATCGGCCCACGCGGCCGCTTCGGCATTTGCTAAAACCTTAAAGCCAGCAGCTTCAGCCTTTTTGGCGGTCGCGGAACCCGCGCGCAAGGCAATGGCCACATCCGCAACGCCGCTGTCACGCAGGTTTTGCGCGTGCGCATGGCCTTGGCTGCCATAACCAACAATCGCGACTTTCTTGTCCTTGATCAGGCCCAAGTCGCAATCTGCGTCATAATAAACTTTCATTCGTCCGTCCCTTTATCGATGAATAAATTAACTTGCGTCGGCGCCGCGCATCAGGCCGACAATCCCAGTCCGGCCAACCTCGACAAGCCCGACTTCGCGCATCAGCGTTACAAAAGTGTCGATCTTTTCCGGGCCGCCGGTAATTTCAAAAATGAAGCTGTTGACGGTCGCGTCGATGACGCGTGCGCGATAAATATCGGCAAGGCGCATAGCCTCAACACGTTGGTCACCAGCGCCGCTGACTTTCACCAATGCAAGCTCGCGTTCGACATGTGGTCCAGCTTCGGTGAGGTCGGTAACCTTATGCACTGGAACCAGCCTTTCGCATTGCGCAATGATCTGGTCGATCACAGGCGGCGGGCCCTTGGTGGCGATCGTAATCCGGCTCGTCGTATGGTCTTCGCTGATGTCCGCCACGGTTAGGCTGTCAATATTATACCCGCGCGAGGTAAACATACCCGCGATGCGCGCCAATGTGCCTGCCTCGTTGTCCACGGTGAGCGTCAGTACATGCCGCTCGTTTAGTTCTTGCTTGATATGCATTATACGAGCGCCTTTGCTTCGTCATCCATGGTGCCCGAAACTTGGTCGGCGTTCAGGATCATATCGGTATGCGCTGCGCCAGACGGGATCATCGGGAAGCAGTTCGACGTTTTGTGGACGCGGCAGTCGAACATCACCGGTCCGTCATAAGCAAGCATTTCGGCGATAGCGTCATCGAGCTTGGCCGGGTCGCTGCAACGGATGCCTTTCCAACCATAAGCTTCGGCCAGAGCGACGAAATCGGGCAGGCTGTCGGAATAGCTTTCGGAGTAACGGCTTTCGTACGTCAGTTCCTGCCACTGACGCACCATCCCCATCCATTCATTGTTGAGGATGAACACCTTCACAGGCAGGCGATATTGCGTCGCCGTGGCCATTTCCTGAATGTTCATCTGGATCGATGCTTCACCAGCAATGTCGATGACCAGCGCATCTGGATGGCCCATTTGCGCGCCAATCGCGGCGGGCAGGCCATAGCCCATGGTCCCAAGCCCGCCACTGGTGAGCCACTTATTTGGAGCGTCAAAATGGAAATGCTGCGCGGCCCACATCTGATGCTGGCCGACCTCGGTCGTGATAATCGGAGCCTTGTCCTTGGTCGCTTCGTACAAGCGCTCAATCGCATATTGCGGCATGATTTCTTGTGTGCTGCCGGGGTAATTGAGGCAGTCGACTGCCCGCCAGCCCTTGATCCGCGACCACCATTCGTCGAGCGGCTGCTTTTTGTATTTCCGGCCCTTCCAGACATCAATCATCTGACGCATTGCCGTGCCGACATCGGCAACGATGGGGAGGTCAACGCGGATCGTTTTGTTGATCGAGCTGCGGTCAATATCGACATGGATTTTGATGCTGTTAGGTGAGAAGGCATCCAGGCGGCCCGTGACGCGGTCGTCAAAGCGTGCGCCAAGGCAAACCATGACGTCGCACTGGTTCATCGCCATATTGGCTTCATACGTGCCGTGCATGCCCAACATGCCCAACCACGCCTCGCCAGAGGCTGGATAAGCGCCAAGGCCCATCAGCGTGGATGTGACTGGCGCGCCGGTCAATTCGGCTAGCTCACGCAAGGCTGCGCTGGCCGCAGGGCCGGAATTGATAATGCCGCCGCCGGTATACAAAATCGGTGCCTTGGCGTTGGCGATCAATTCTACTGCGCGGTTGATCTCGGAATAGTCAGCTTCGCCGGCATATGTGAAACGCGATGGGGTAGGGCGCTTTATATCGGTCGCGGCGGTTGCGACCTGGACATTCTTTGGAATGTCGATGACGACTGGACCGGGACGTCCCTTGGTCGCGATTGTGAACGCTTCACGCACAACGGTGGCGAGTTCCGCTGGGTCCTTAACCAAATAATTATGCTTCGAACAATGACGCGTAATGCCGACTGTGTCGGCTTCCTGAAATGCGTCGGTGCCGATGAGGTTAGTCGCAACCTGACCCGTCAGAACAACGAGGGGGATGGAGTCCAGAAACGCGTCGGCGATTCCAGTGACTGCGTTGGTCGCTCCGGGACCGGAGGTGACAAGCACAACGCCGGGCTTGCCAGTGGAACGCGCATAGCCCTCCGCCGCATGGGCCGCTCCGGCCTCATGCCGGACAAGCACATGCTTGATTTTCTTCTGCTGGAACAAGGCGTCATAGATCGGCAGCACTGCGCCGCCGGGATAACCGAACACCGTGTCTACTCCCTGCTCAATCAAGGCATCGATCAATATTTCTGCGCCGGATTTTTCGGGCACTGGAGAGTCCTTATATGTTAAGCTGCCACCCTATGTTGCACTGCAACAGGGTAAGCAAGAGCGGGCTAGCTAATGATTAGAAAATGGCTTGTCAAATACAATCATTGAAATATTATTTCAAAATTACGTATATTTGAATCATTTATTGCTGCTTCTGTGCGTGGCCAGTCGGACGGAGCCTGGTTCCGGAACCACGTAAACTGCCGCTTTGCATATTGCCTTGTTGCAATTTGCCCGCGTGCAATGGCTTCGTCCCGTTGCATCGTGCCATTAAGGTAGGCTGAAATTTCCGGTACGCCGATGGCACGCATCACAGGGGCGTCTTGGGGCAAGTTGCGGGCAAGCAGCGCCTCAACTTCTTCGACGGCACCGCGCTCCATCATCAATTCGAAGCGCGCATCGCAGCGGTCATACAACCAGTCGCGCGGCGGCAGGAGAAGCAATGGCCGCAGCGTTATGTCATTTGCGATCCCGCCAGTCTTGGTCGCGCGCCATTCCAAGATGCTCCGTCCAGTGCTTTGCACGACCTCAAGCGCTCGGGTAATGCGGCTGATATCGGTTGGCGCCAAAGTCGCAGCCACGGGTGCATCATATTGTTGAAGCGCTTTGTAAGCTTCAGCAACGGGCATCGCGCGGATTTGTGCCCGCAACTCGGGATCAATCTCTGGTATTGGCGCAATACCGTCAAGCAAAGTGCGGATATAAAGCCCGCTGCCGCCAACCAGTATCGGCGTTGCACCTGCCGCATGGGCTTGCGCAATCGCTTGTTTGGCATCTCCCGCCCAGCGCGCGGCGGAGCAGGGTGTTACGCCGTCGAGATAGCCAAACAGGTGATGCGGCACGCTCGCTTGCTCTGCTGCTGTCGGCTGCGCGCTTAAAATCGGCAGGTCGGCATAAACTTGCGCACTGTCGGCGTTGATAATTACGAAATTGCCCGATTTGGCCAGATGCAGCGCTAATGCCGTCTTGCCGCTCGCGGTCGGACCCGCAATAAGCGCGACCATATTATTAGGATTCGAAATGCCCATTTGTACTCTGATAGCAGCAGACAATTTTGAAAGCGGCATGTTTTCCGAGGCTAAGGATCGTTTGGCTGAAGCTGGATGTATTCCGGGTGCTGTTGACTGGTTAGCTGAGGGCAAAGCCCTAGACGTTTCGTTTGAAGGCGAACTGGCCGACGCGCGCGAGGCAATGGCGGGATTTGAGGATCGGTTCGACATATCAGTGCAGGCGGACGGCAATCGGCGCAAAATGCTGTTGGTATCCGACATGGACAGCACCATCATCACGGTTGAATGCATTGACGAGCTTGCGGATTATGCTGGTATTAAACCGGAAATCGCCGCGATTACCGAGCGTGCTATGGCCGGCGAGCTTGATTTTGCCGAAGCGTTAAAGGCGCGGGTCGCTTTGCTCGCCGGACTGGATGAGGATGTCATTGCACAATGCCTGCGTGAACGGGTCCGGCCTATGCCGGGTGCGGAAATCTTGGTGCGTACGATGACGAAATGGGGTGCACATGCCGTGCTGGTGTCGGGCGGATTTACCAGTTTCACTGGGCCGGTGGCGGACATGCTTGGCTTTGCTGAAGTGCATGCCAATGTGCTGGAGATTAAGGACGGGCGGCTAACCGGAGCACTGGCGGCCGATATCGTCGATGCATCTACTAAGCGGGCAGTTCTCCAAACTGCCGCGGAAAAGCGTGGGATCGATTTGGCTACTACGCTAGCAGTCGGCGACGGCGCCAATGACTTACCTATGATCGCTGCGGCGGTGTCCGGCGGGGGCCTTGGCGTTGGATATCATCCGCGACCACGATTGGCGCAAGCCGCCAACTTTTCGGTGCGGCATAATGATTTGACGGCGCTGCTATTTGCGCAGGGCGTTAAGCCGGCAGAATGGTTGGGCTGAATTTACGAAACAAATTGAGTGCCGCATGGTTGATGGTATGTTGCCCCCGCACACCCAGCTTCAGGAGAATAATATGCGCAAATTTCTGCCGATTTTCATCATTCCGGTCCTCGCCAGTTGCTCGACCATGCAGTCGGCCACAACGGCTGACGTTTCGGAGGTGGTGACGGCTGATCTTGCGCGTGCGGATGGCAGTTGGGCTGGCGTTGCGACGATATCCCAGCGAAGCGATGGTGTATTCCTGAGTCTGTCGGCTGAAGCACCCGCTGCGGGAACCTACGGCATGCATCTGCACGCTGTCGGCAAATGCCAAGGGCCGGATTTTACCAGCGCTGGACCGCACTGGAATCCCGACATGAAGCAGCATGGCCGCGACAACCCAATGGGCGCGCATGATGGCGACTTGCCGAACGTCGATGCAGGCGCGGATCGCAAAATTACGCTTGAATACAAAATGACAGACATCACGCTGTCCGGACCAAATGGCCTGTTGGATGCCGATGGTGGCGCTTTCGTCATTCATGAAAAAGCGGATGACTATAAAACCGACCCAAGCGGCAATAGTGGCAAGCGGATTATCTGCGGCGTGTTCAAGTCCGGCAACCGGAGCTGAATTTAAACCTTATCGGCGTATAACAAGCATCCTGGGGCCACGCGCTCCAGGATGACGTTGATATCGTCCTTGGCAAAGGCGAAGCAACCTTGGCTTCGGCCAATCTTGCCCTGCCCCTGAATGAGCGATTGGTTCACATACCAAGCGGGGTGGATCACAATCGCACGGGCTTCAGCCTGATCATTTTGGGGGTCAAGCCCAATCAACCGGCGGGATTCGCCATATTGCCCGACATAGGTTTCGCCAACAAGATAACTTCCCGCCGAAGTTGCTTCCGACCCGTGGACGTTGGAGAAATTCTGCACCCATCCGCTATGGCTTGGGTCAGAACCCTTGCCATGTGCGACGAGGAAGGTGTCGGCTTTGCCGTTGCGTAAATCGACGACATAAAAACGGGGATCTCGCGACGGTTTGGAGAAATCTGCGATCGCAATGAGATCGTGGTTGCGGATGCGGGCTTTGTGTGAAGCTAATGCGGCTTTCGCGCGATCGAGCAGCAACGGGGAGGGGCCAGCAATGCCATTTCCGGTGCCGGGTACGAAAACTATTTCGGATGCTCTGGAGGGCACCGTTAGCAAACTCGCGCCCAGCAGTGCGGAATGAATAAACTGTCTGCGTCCAATGTTCATGTGCTTAAGATAAGGAGCAATCCTTTACATCACCACCCCAATTACGCCGTTTTAGCGCAAAAGGAGGACAGTTAGGCGCATAATTAAACGCTTTTCTTTTTTTGCGGCAGCGCAAAAATTAACGTCGAGATTTCGCAGATTTCTTGCTATCACCGGCCTATCCGCAGCGCGAAGCTGCACATGTTTTTCAATCAGGGGCAGTTACATGAAGTTCGGCGCAGGCATCCGCAGTTTGCACGGCATAGTTGCGCTTGCGTTGCTTTTTGCTGTGCCCGGCGCGGCTTTGGCACAGCAAACGGGGCAATCGGCAACTGTGCTTGTGCCGCAGTCGCAAAACACTTCGGTTGTGCCAGTCGTTCCGACGGAAGTGCCGCCAACCACGCAGACTCCGGTTGTTGCTCCTCCGCCAGAATTAACGCCGCCCGTCGCGACGCCACCGGTTGCGACACCAGCGCCAAAGCCCAAAAAGAAGGGGCCGGTCGACGCGCTCAAGCCCGGGCAGTTTGTGTGGACTGCGCAGGATACATATGAAGGGCCAATGAAAATCGTCATCGTCCTCGATATCCAGCGGATGTACGTGTTTCAGAATGACAAGCTAATTGCCTTCAGTACGATATCTTCGGGCAAGAAGGGGAAGGAGACACCGACTGGCGTCTTCAACATTCTGCAGAAAAATGTGGATCACAAATCCAATCTCTATAGCAATGCCCCGATGCCATATATGCAGCGGCTGACGTGGGATGGCATCGCCATTCACGGCGGGCACTTGCCGGGGTATCCAGCATCGCATGGCTGCATCCGCCTGCCGCACCCTTTTGCCAAGGCGCTTTATGGCATTACGCAAATGAGCCAAGAGGTGGTCGTGCTTCAAGACACATCTACGCCGGTAAAGCGACCTGAGCCCAAGCCATTAGTTGAACCTGTCATGGTGCCGGTGGACCCGGGTGCTAACCCCGCAGGAGCAACACCAGTGACGTCGCCGGACCCAGCGGAACAATTCCCGCCCGAGCCTTCGGTTTAGTAAGCAGATTTTCGCGCTCCAATCGTAACTTCGCCGATTGACGTTTACGCTAACGTAAAGTAGTGACGTTAGTGCAACCAAGAGGGAAGGCGCTATGGAATCTTTAACGCGCGACGAAAGGCGGACCGATGCGACCATCGAAACGCCTGACGCATATAATCGGGATTCGTTTACGATATCCGACCTATCGATCGAATTTGAAGTAACTGCGCGCGCACTGCGCTTTTACGAGGATCAAGGCCTGATTTCCCCTGAACGCATGGGCCTTGCGCGGATTTATTCAAAGCGGGACCGCGCGCGGCTCGCGTGGATTTTGCGGGCAAAGCGCGTTGGTTTCAGCCTGGCGGAAATCCGTGAAATGATCGATCTTTACGACCTCAATGATGGCCGCAATATTCAGCGCCGGGTGACCATTGAAAAATGCCGTGATCGGATCAACCTGTTGAAGGCGCAGCGCGATGACATCGAAAGCGCGATTAACGAGCTGACCGAATTTGTTTCAACGGTTGAACAGGTCGAGGCTGCGGAAAAATCTACTGCGGCCTAAGGCCTGCTCACTGCTATTTTAAGGACCGAAAATGCCAAGCTATACCGCCCCCGTTCGCGACACGCAGTTCATTCTCAACGAAGTTTTGGGTGTCGAGCGCTACGCCAATCTGCCGGGTTTTGAAAATGCCAGCGCAGACATGATCGACGCGATCCTGACCGAAGGCGCGAAATTTGTGGAAAATGTGCTGTTCCCGTTGAACCAAGTGGGCGACTTGCAAGGCTGCACACGGCATGAAGATGGCAGCGTGACCACGCCCGATGGTTTCAAAGAAGCTTACAAGCTTTATTGCGAAGGCGGCTGGGGCACATTGTCGGGTCCAGTGGAGTTTGGTGGCCAAGGCATGCCGCATATTGTCTCCATGGCCTTTGAGGAGCTTATGGCCAGTTCCAACATGGCGTTTGCAATGTATCCGGGCCTGACCCACGGCGCAGTATCCGCGATTTTGGTAAAGGGCAGCGAAGAACAGAAGGCCACATATGCGCCGAATATGATTTCGGGCAAATGGGGCGGGACAATGAACTTGACCGAGCCGCATTGCGGAACCGACCTGGGCCTTATTCGCACCAAGGCCGTGCCCAATGACGATGGCAGCTATGCTGTTTCAGGGACGAAAATCTTTATCTCTTCAGGTGAACATGACCTCACCGAGAACATCATACACCTCGTGCTCGCGAAAACGCCCGGCGCGCCCGACACCGTCAAAGGCATTTCGCTTTTCATCGTACCTAAGTTCCTTGTGAATGACGACGGTTCGCTTGGCGCGCGCAACACATTGTCCTGTGGTTCGATTGAGCACAAAATGGGTATTCATGGCAACTCTACCTGCGTCATGAACTATGATGGCGCGACGGGTTATCTTGTCGGCGAAGAAAATAAGGGCCTCGCGGCCATGTTCATCATGATGAACATTGCACGGCTTGGTGTTGGCCAGCAAGGGCTGGGCGTCGCCGAAGTCGCGTACCAAAACGCCGTGCATTATGCGCAAGACCGTCGTCAGGGCCGCGCGCTGACTGGCCCGCAAGACCTAGAGCAGAAAGCCGATACCTTGTTCGTCCACCCCGATGTGCGCCGCATGTTGATGGATGCAAAGGCCTTTACCGAAGGCATGCGTGCCTTGTGCCTTTGGGGCGCGTTGCAGGCCGATTTGCTGCACCACGCACAGACCGAAGAAGAACGGCAGATGGCCGACGACTTGTTGTCACTGCTGACCCCAGTCATCAAAGGCTACGGCACTGACAAGGGATACGAAGTCGCGACAAATGCGCAGCAAGTCTATGGCGGCCATGGCTACATCGCCGAATGGGGCATGGAGCAATATGTCCGCGATGCACGGATTGCGATGATTTACGAAGGCACAAATGGCGTGCAGGCTATGGACCTTGTGGGCCGGAAACTTGCGCAAAATGGCGGCCGCGCCATTCAAGCGCTCTTCAAGATTGTCGACGAAGAATGTGCTGCTGCCAAGGACGGCCCGCTGGCCGATCTGGCGACACGCCTTGAAAAGGCCAATGGTGATTTGAAGGCCTCAACGATGTGGTTCATGCAGAACGGCATGGCGAACCCGAACAATATCGGTGCCGGTGCGCATCATTATATGCACATCATGGGCATTGTTGCG
>JAZKGS010000050.1:33459-59970 GCA_040385805.1 Pseudomonadota bacterium
TTTTTTGTTTTATTCGACCGGCAAGAAGTCTGGTACCGAAAGATAGCGTTCGCCGGTGTCGTAATTGAAACCAAGCACACGGCTTCCGGCAGGCAACTCGGGCAGTTTCTGCGCGATTGCGGCCAACGTTGCCCCTGATGAGATACCTACGAGCATGCCCTCTTCACGGGCCGCACGCCGGGCCGTTTCTTTGGCATTTTCAGGATCAACCTGAATAACGCCATCAAGTAACGCTGTGTGCAAGTTGGCGGGAATGAAGCCAGCGCCAATTCCCTGGATTGCGTGCGGACCAGGTTGACCGCCGCTGATGACGGGCGATAATGTCGGTTCAACCGCGAAGACCTTCAGGTTTGGCCACGCCTTTTTCAGAACCTCCGCACAGCCGGTGATATGACCACCTGTACCAACACCGGTGATCATGGCGTCTATGGGGGAGTCGGCAAAATCTTCAAGAATCTCGAGCGCGGTGGTGCGCACATGCACGTCGATGTTGGCGGCATTCTCAAACTGCTGCGGCATCCATGAATTTGGCGTTTGCGACACCAGTTCGAGCGCACGTTCAATCGCGCCCTTCATGCCCTTCTCACGCGGCGTCAGGTCGAACGACGCGCCATAAGCAAGCATCAGGCGGCGACGCTCCAACGACATGGACTCGGGCATGACGAGAATGAGCTTATATCCCTTGACCGCTGCGACCATCGCAAGGCCGACGCCTGTGTTACCTGAGGTCGGTTCGATGATGGTGCCGCCGGGCTTAAGGCTGCCGTCTTTCTCCGCGGCTTCGATCATCGCAAGGCCGATACGATCTTTGATCGATCCGCCGGGGTTCGACCGTTCCGACTTAATCCAGACCTCGGCATTCGGGAACATGCGTCCCATCCGAATATGCGGGCTGTTGCCAATGGTTTCGAGGATCGATTGGGCTTTCATGGACTTTTTCCTCTATATTGTGGTTCGAATGTGCGGGCGTTTTTAAGCTCGGGAAACAGCCCCGCCCAGATTGCTGTTATGAATATGGCACCAGCGCCACCAAATACAACAGCGCCGACGGGGCCAAGCACCGCGGCCGCGAGGCCCGACTGCAATTCACCCAATTCATTCGAGGCAGAAATGGCGAGGCCAGACACTGAACTAACCCGCCCGCGCATGTCGTCCGGGGTATTTAGTTGCACCAGTGACGAGCGTACATAGACTGATAACATGTCGGACGCCCCAAGTACCACCAGCATGACCAAAGCGACCGCCATGCCAGCGCCCATGTTGAGGAAACCAATGCGGGCATCGCCGAATACGCGCGCACCGATTTCGTGGCTGAGGCCGAAACCAATTGTCGCGATGCCGAATACCACGACAGCCCAAAGCATTTTTGCACCAACATTGTGGCGCAGAGGCCGAAAGGTAAGCATCAGAGCAACGACCGATGCGCCGACCGCTGGAGCCGCGCGTAACTGCCCCAGCCCATCGGGACCTACCATCAATATGTCACGGGCATATACCGGGAGCATGGCCGTGGCCCCGGCGAGCAAGACAGCGAACAGGTCAAGCGTAATGGCCCCCAGCAAGAAGCGTTCCGACCAGGTGTAGCGGATGCCATCAGCCATTTGGCGGATAGGGTGAATTTTCCTCTCCATGGGGGGCGGATAAACTGGTCGGACAAAGCTCAGGCTGATGGTGGCCATCAGCATCAGGCTAGCTGAGGCAAAGTAGGGAAGTGACGGGCTTGCGGCGAACATCAGGCCACCCGCCGCAGGGCCAATGACTGATCCGATCTGCCAGGCGATTGAGCTTAAGGCAATCGCGCGAGGCAGTGATGCAGGCGGCACAATGTTCGGCGCAATTGCCGACATCGAAGGGCCGACGAACACCCGCGCCACGCCGTGCAAGGCGGCGAACATAAAGAGCAAGGGTAGGGTAAGTCCGTCAATATAAGTGAACCAACCCAAAGCGAGCGCAACCAGCATATCAATGCTGTTGGCGAGCCGCGCAACGGTGCGACGTTCCCAACGGTCTGCGGCCCAACCCGCAACCGGTGTCAGCAATGCCAGCGGAACGAACTGCACCAGCCCAAGCAGACCAAGTTGAAGCGATGCCTCACGAATCGACATGCCGTAATCGCTGCGCGCAATGTCATAGGCCTGATAGCCAATGACGACGACCATTCCCATCGTCGCGAGCACTGCCATAAACCGGGCCATCCAGTAAAAGCGGAAGTCAGCAATCTTAAGCGGATGAATTTCAGTGGGAATGTCGGGCATATCGGGTGCGCCTATCGGCTTATGATTGCGAGCGCAATAATGGCGCTTCTATGCCCGTGCAAAGCTGTGTTTTGCCGGGAAAGAACCACTAGCCTGCGTCTTCCGGAACACCGTGATAATCATTGATCGTTTCGAATATAATGGTCAGCGCCGCGCGTTCTTCAAATGAAATTTCGGGACGCCAGATCTCGAAGAGCAAAATGACGCGCGTTTCGTCGCTTTTATTCCAAGCCTCATGTTCAAAACTGTCATCGAAAATCAGAGCTTCGCCTTCGCGCCAGCTTCGTGTTTCATTGCCAACCCGAATTGCGCAACTATGCGGGACGATCAATGGAATGTGGCAGATTAGGCGGGTATTCAAAAGGCCATGATGCGGCTGAATATGCGTGTCAGGTTTGAGCAGCGACCATAGTGCAATTGGTGACCGCTGGTCGATCAACGGCATAGGCGCATGTTCTAACGCGTGCATGGTCGCCGGAGCGCGCGCCGCATTTTCTGGCACGATTTCGCCATCACGCCAGAAATAAAAGGCACCCCATTTGGGATCATTGATCAAGGGATTGTTCGCACGCGGCCGGTCGCTGTTCGCCTCGACATATGGCGCGAAGTCCGCGCCATCTGCCAAAACCGCGCGCAGTTCCGCCTGCATTTCGGGTACTGCAGTCTCGATATCTGCGAGCCACGGGAATTCATCGCGTTCGTAAAATTGCCGTTGCGGCAAACCCGGAAAGTAAAAGCTTGAAGGTTGCTGCAGATAAAGCTGCTTGCGGCCAAGCAACATGTCTACTGCGGTTCCGACCCTCCCGTCGCGGGTGAGGCCGGCTTGGTTTAGCCCTTCTATCAAATGCTGCTCAAATTTGACCTGGACTTGGCCAACAAAGTCTCGGGCGCGGTGCAGCATGGGGTGGAGCGCAGTCGGCACATTGGGTATTGCCGAGGCTTGATTGAGCGCGGCTTGAAAGAAGGAGTTGGCGGCGCGGTCGTCGCCTGCTCGCGCCTTAAACTCTCCAGATAGGATCAACGCTGGCAAATTTCGCGGATCAATCTCCAATTGGCGTTGTAATGCCGCCTCTTCGGCAACAGCATCACCGGTAAAGTTGCATACCTGTGCCAGCAACAGCCATGGCATTTGGCCATCAGGCAACTCCGCCAGCAAGCGCCGCGCGCTGTCGCCATCGCGCCGCTGAAGCGCCGCTCTGGCGTCGTTGATGATATTGGAAACCCCCGCATTCATGGCTTACCTTAACCGCAAAGCTGTTGCCTTTACCAGCGCAGATGCATGTGGCTATTGGTTTAGAAGGGAACGCCCTTTTGCAGCCCATCGGACACAACAATCAAGCCAGCCGCGACGATACCAACAAATGCGCCGGTACTTTCAAAGATTCGCAAGGGGTCCATGCGCGCATTTCCCGTACCCAACTGCTGATATAAAGCCATAATTGACACAGTCATAATCGCTGCAGAAAAGCAGATAAGGCCACGCGTCCGCAATCCCGCCGCATGGACTCGCAATTCACGGTCAAGGCCAAGCAACAGGCCAATGAGCGCAGCAACACCAAGCCTTAGTAATACTTCAGTGTCCACAAAGCTAATGGCTATGGCTTCGTTCAGCACCTTGATGTGGTCAGTATCCACCCATTGGCAAGGCCGGATTGATGACGAAATTCTCCGGGTCTTGCGAACCCGGCTCCTCGCCATTCAGAAATGCCATGAGGTCGGAAATCAGCCGATCTCGGTCGGTTTCGAACAACCCGTGCGGTGAACCTGTATATTCGACCAACCGGACATCCTCAATCATCGAAGCGGCCATACGGGCAGTGGGGTCGATGGGAACGGTCGTGTCCGCCGTGCCGTGAATGATTAGGGTCGGAACCTTGAAAGCTGGCAAATCGCCGCGGAAATCCGTTGATGAAAATGCTTCTGCCGCCTTCAGCGTGGGACGAAGCCCCGCCTGCATCGTCATGTTCCAAGCCCAATCCAGAGTCGCGCTGCTAACGGGCTTAGTGAGCCAACCTATGCCGAAGAAATCATGTAAGAATGTACGCATGAAGTTGGGGCGATCAGTGATCATGTCTTGAGTCATCTGCTCGAATGTCTCTTGCGGCACGCCATCGGGGTTGTCGTCTGTTTGCAGCATATAAGGCACCACAGACGCGATCAAGACAGCGCGAACAACGCCAGCACCGTCATAACGCGACATATACCGAGCCACTTCGCCGCCACCCATGGAAAAGCCGACCAAGGTGACGTTCTCGGTCGCACCAGTCGCCTTCATCACATCTTCAAGGTCGTCGGTAAGGCCATCATAATCATAGCCACCCCAAGTTTGTTCCGACCGGCCAAAACCTCTGCGGTCGTAGGAAATGACGCGATGCCCGGCATTGGCGAGCGCCTCGGCAACCGGGTCCCAGCTATCGGAAGACAACGGCCAACCATGGATGAGGATGACGGGATTGCCGCTGCCCCAATCCTTCACATACAGCCACGCGCCGTCGCGGGTTTCGATCATGGGCATCTTGCATTCTCCTATGCGATGAAATCTACATAGGAAACCCGCCAGTTGAAGGGACGTTCCGTGGACTGAAGCGGCGCTAAGGAAGGCTTACAAAACTGTCCATCACCCGCTTGCGTCCGGCCTGTTCAAAATCGATCTCAAGCTTGTTGCCCTCAATCAACGCAATTGCGCCATAGCCGAATTTTTCGTGGAAGACGCGAAGGCCAATGCTGAGATCGCTTCGGCCCTTGTTGCCGAGGCTTACGGCGCTGCGCGTGTTTTCGGCGATGCGTTGTGGACGGGGGTTGAACCCGCCCGAGGTTGCGGCGCGCTGCCAGCCTGGTCCGCGCGCGTTGCTTCGGCCTTGATTGGCGGCAGCCAAATGCGCGAACGGGTCAGATTGCTCGCTCCAGTTCGCGCGCCACAAGGATGCGCCGCCTGTCATGGTCTGCTCGGCCTCGATATGATCGAGCGGCAGTTCTTCGATAAACCGGCTGGGGATGCTGCTGGTCCACTGGCCGTAGATGCGGCGATTGGCGGCGTGGATGATGGTGCATTTGCGTTTGGCGCGTGTAATGGCGACATAGGCCAAACGCCGCTCTTCCTCCAACGACGCAAGGCCACCTTCGTCTAATGCGCGTTGTGACGGGAAAATGCCCTCTTCCCAGCCGACCAAGAAGACATTGTCATATTCAAGGCCCTTGGCGGCGTGGATGGTCATGATGGTCACGCTTGCGCCAGTGTCACCACGGTCGTTGTCCATGACCAGGCTGACATGCTCCAGAAACTCGCCAAGTGTCTCATATTCTTCCATCGCGCGAGCAAGTTCGCTGAGGTTTTCGAGGCGTCCCGATGCCTCAACGCTGCGTTCGGTCTGCAAGACAGCGGTATAGCCGCTTTCGTCCAATATCAGCCGTGTCAGATCGGCGGGCGACATGGTCGCAGCCTCGTCACGCCAACGGGCAATGTCGACGACGAGGTCAGCGAGTGACTTGCGTGCCTTGCCGGTAAGTTCATCGGTTCCGACCAGACGCGCGGCGGCGACAGACAACGGCGCACGCTCGGCGCGCGCGACGATATGGATTTTCTCGACCGCCTTGTCGCCAATGCCGCGTTTGGGCACGTTAACGATGCGTTCGAAAGCGAGGTCGTCGGCTGGCTGATTGACGATACGCAAATAAGCGATGGCATCGCGGATTTCGGCGCGTTCATAAAATCGAAAACCACCAACTATCCGGTAGTTAACGCCGATTTGTATGAAGCGATCTTCAAATTCACGCGTCTGGTGCTGCGCGCGGACAAGGATAGCTATGCTGTCGAGGCTTTCGCCTTTATACTGGATCGCCTCGATTTCCTCACCGACGCGGCGGGCCTCTTCGGGCCCATCCCACACGCCGATTATCCGGACCTTTTCGCCCTCATCCAACTCAGTCCACAACGTCTTGCCAAGTCGCGTGCTGTTGGCATTAATCAGGCCTGAAGCGGCCGCAAGGATGTGCGGCGTGCTGCGGTAATTTTGCTCCAGCTTAATCGTCTTCGCGCCCGGAAAGTCCTTTTCAAAACGCAGGATGTTGGCAACCTCCGCCCCGCGCCATGAATAAATGCTTTGATCATCATCGCCGACGCAGCAGATATTCTTACGCTTCTGCGCCAGCAGGCGAAGCCACAAATATTGGACGGCGTTCGTATCCTGATATTCGTCGACAAGAATGTATTTGAACTGCGCCTGATATTTTTCAAGGATGTCCCGATTGTTCTTCAGCAGGTTCAGGCCATGCAGCAACAAGTCGCCAAAGTCGCATGCGTTCAACGCCAGCAGCCGCGCTTGATACAGCGCATACATTCGCTGACCCTTGCCGTTGGCAAAAGCCTCATTGTCGGCTGCGTCCAAATCGGCAGGGGCCTTTCCAGCGTTCTTCCATTTGTCGAGCAGGCTTGCAAGACCGCGGGCCGGAAAGCGTTTCTCGTCCAAATCTTCAGATTGAATCAGCTGTTTCAACAATCGAAGTTGGTCGTCGGTGTCGATAATAGTGAAATTGCTTTGCAGCCCGATGACTTCTGCATGGCGGCGGAGCAATTTCGCGCCGATGCTGTGGAACGTGCCGAGCCACGGCATCCCCTCCACCGCTGACCCAACCATAGCGCCAATACGTTCACGCATTTCGCGCGCTGCCTTGTTGGTGAAAGTAACGGCCAGTATCTCTGATGGCCACGCTTGGCGCGTGTACAAAATCTGCGCCATACGTGCTGTCAAAGCCGCAGTTTTGCCAGTGCCGGCACCAGCGAGCAGCAAGACGGGTCCCTCAGTCGTAAGCACGGCCTCACGCTGTGGCGGGTTTAACCCGCGCAACCATGGCGGTTCCGTTTGCGACGGATCGGTCTGGACCTGAATATCTGACATAAGGCGAACAGTTAGGGAACGACGCGACGAACTGCAAGCGCCGTTCGGCAAGATGACGGAACTATTGCCGCCCGCGCTTCTTTTCCTTTTCGTCCATCAAAGGAGAGAAATCATGCGTAAGACCCTATTATTTGGTGCTGCAGCATTATTCGGCATTATTGCGACTGACCCAGCTTTTTGCATGCAAAACGGAATGCCCTCAACTTCGCAGACGCAGCAAGAACAACCAATGGGGCCTGATACTCCGTCGGTCCCCCCAGTAGGAGACCCTTCACAACCGGCGCCGCCAATTACGGAACCTTTGCCACCAGAAATGCCGCCAGCGGCGGGTGAGGCGCGGAATGTTCCGTCAACGCCTGAAGTTCCTACGACGCCTCGCACAGACTCGCCGACTGGACCGATGGCGACGCCACCGTCATCCGGTGATGCGCAAGCGGTAAGTGGGGGTACGACGAGCGCCATGTTGACGCCGCGACCTGCGACGAAAGTCTATCCATTATGCACGCGGACAATTCAGGACAACTGCCGTAACCCCGGCGAAGGACCGAAGGCCGCTAGGCGACCCCGCCGTTAAGCGGACTCAGGTCGTAAAAGCGTAATCTTCGCTTTGCCCACATTGCGGACTGTCTCGATGGTGAACCCTTTGACGTCGACATCCTCCTTGATGCTGGTCTCAACACTGATCCACGCCGATGGCGCGAACCAGCCAAAGCGGACAAGCTTATCGAGCGCGACTGAGCCAGCGCCGCTTAAATAAGGTGGGTCCATCAGAACGAGGTCCGCAGGCGTAATGGCTGTGCCAAGTGACAGGACGGACGATTTGCGGACGTCGCTTTGGTCCCTTGCGCCAAGCTTGTTGATATTCACCGCGAGCGCATCAAGTGCCAGAGAGTCTTGCTCAACAAAGGTGCAATGCGCCGCTCCGCGCGACAAAGCCTCAAGTCCAAGCGCGCCGGAACCTGCAAACAGGTCAAGCACGCGCAAATCTTCAAACGACCCAAGCCGGCTTGTCAGCATCGAGAACAAGGTCTCACGCGTGCGGTCTGCGGTGGGGCGGGTCGTGTCGCCTTTTGGCGCGATCAGCGGGCGAGAGCGCCACTGGCCAGAAATAACACGCATTATTTCAACGTCTTTCGAAATTCGATCAGGTCTACCCTGCGCACTTCGCCGACGGCGCCGGGTGCAAGTTCGCCCAATACGAACGGGCCATACCGCGTGCGGATAAGCCGGCTGACCTCAAGTCCCAAATGTTCAAGCACGCGTCGCACTTCGCGGTTCTTGCCTTCAGTTAAGGTCATTTCTAACCAACCGTTACGGCCGGTGCGGCGTTCCAGATTGGCATCTATTTTGCCATATTTTACGCCTTCGATCTCAATGCCGTGGATGAGTTCTTCAAGTTGCTCCTGACTGACATCGCCGAAGCAACGCGCCCGATAGGTGCGCTCAACCCCGGTCGAAGGCAATTCCATTTGGCGTTTGAATTCGCCATCATTGGTCATCAACAATAGACCTTCAGTATTCAAATCCAGTCGCCCGATAGGCATCAAGCGGGGCAGATCCTTGGGCAAGATATCGTAAATGGTCTTGCGGCCACTAAAGTCGCGTTCGGCGGTCAGGCAGCCCTCTGGCTTGTGAAACATATACAATTGCGTGGGTGCGGGTTGGCCAACGGCTTTGCCGTCCACGGCGACGCCATTCAGCGATTTGAGCAATGTGGCCGGCGTTTCCACCTTTTCATTGTTCAGTGTCACTCGGCCATCGGCGATCATGCGTTCAATCTCGCGGCGCGAAGCAACGCCAGCGCGCGCTAAAAGTTTCGCAATGCGTTCTTCGCCATCCTTGCGCTCCAATGCGCCTTTGCTAGGGCCAGCATTAGGGTTGGGTTTGCGCGACGGTTTGCTGTCCCAACGCAGACGCGGTGGCTTGATCGGGCGGGCAGGTGCTTTTGACGGAGGTTTAACCATGTCGGGCCTTTGACGCATATTGCTTCAAAAGTCACTGGCCATTCAGGAAAATGCCGTTAGTCATCGTCGCAATAATTTCGGAGGGGTCCAAATGTCGGTCGATTTGCTGCGTTTTATCATTTTTGCAGGCATCTTGCTCGCACTGCCATTGATTGCGCTGACCGTCCCAGCTTTCCGGCCATATTTGCGCAAAAACCCTGTGATTACGTTTTTGCTTGGGATCTCCAGCGGATTTCCTTTGACGCTATTGGTCGCCACAATGACATTCTGGCTGGCGAAGGTGGGTATCGATACCGCTACTATCGGCTTTGCCGTGGCCTTAGGCATTCCCTATACAATCAAATTCCTTTGGGCGCCCTTGGTGGACAAGCTGCACCTGCCGTTCCTTACAAAATTATTCGGTCAGCGCCGCAGCTGGTTGTTCTTTATCCAGGCACTATTGTTTGTTTCGATCTGGCAATTGGGCGCAACCGATCCGCAGCCGGGCGACATGGGATTATTCGCCGTCTGGGCGCTTATCACGGCGTTTCTATCGGCGACGCAGGACATCGTCATTGACGCGTATCGAATCGAGATATTGGAAGAAGAAGAATTCGCCCATGGCACGGCGACAAACCAGTTCGGTTACCGCACCGGTAACTTGATCGCGGGCGCAGGCACCATCTATTTTGCGTCACAAGAGGGACTTGGCCTTGGTTGGTCAACGGCTTATGGCCTGACCGCATTCTGTATCATACCTGCCATTATTGGTGCATTATGGGCTGGCCCTGGCAAATTTGTCGATCGCTTCGCCCACGTTGAGGGCATGAAGCCAAAGCAGTGGCTGACCGAGGCTGTAGTCAATCCGTTCCGTGAATTTCTGACACGGCATGGGGCGTTCCTCATCCTCGGTTTTGTGCTCGTATACAAGGTTGGCGACGCCATGGGGCAGGCGATGTTAAGCCCAATGATCGTGGATTTGGGCTTTTCCGATCTGGATTATATTTCCGCCAATAAATTATGGGGTTTCGGTGCGTTAATTGTCGGTTCGGCCTTGGGTGCGCCATTCATTCTGTGGCTCGGTATGGGCCGCGCGTTGCTTATCTCCGGCCTGCTGATGATGTTCTCTAACGTCATGTTCATGATCTTGGCGGCGACAGGTAACAGTTACTGGATGATGGTCGCTGCCATTTGTACCGAAAATTTGACGAGCGGCATTGGCTTGACGGTTTTCGCTACATATTTGTCGGGCCTGTCGAGTATCGCCTACACTGCGACGCAATTTGCTTTGCTTTCGTCCTTCGCTGGTGTTGGCCGGACATTCATGGCGGGGCCAGCAGGCATTGTTGCGGAAAATGTAGGTTGGGTTGGCTTTTGGGGCTTTACCGTCGTTGCCGCGATTCCGGGCATGATCTTGCTTTGGGTGCTGTGGAGCAAAGGCTATGTCGTCCAGAGCATCCATCAGGTTGAGGCTGTTGACGAAAAGGCACTGAAGGAACCGGTAGGTCCGCTGCGCATCCTCGGCTTCTTGCTGGTTGTGGCGGGGCTCATTGGGTTGCTGCTGGCCAAGCCGCTGGAGTTTACAACCAATCTCACTTGGGCTTTTGCAGCAGTGTTGGTTGCCGGTGGACTACTAGCGTGGAAGGGCCAGCCGAAGAGAGTAGCTCAGTCGGGCACCTGATCATTAAGGCGTAACACTTCGCCCGCGAGATATAGTGAGCCGCAGATAAGGACATTTGTTGGAGCTTGCGGCGTTGCTATTCGTCGCAGCGCGCCGGTGACATCGCTTCCGGCCCGCGAGTCTGCAATGTGTAGGCTGGACGCAGCCAAATTGCACAGGTTATCTGGCTCATGATGTTCATGCCCCGGTATCGGTACAGCCGTTAGCGTTTCAATCTTGTGCGCAAAGGGCTTTAGGAAGCCAAGCGCGTCCTTGTTCTTCAACATGCCGATGATGACATGCAACGGCGGACTGTCTTCTAGCGTTTTGGCGATCGCCGCCCCCGCGTCGGGATTATGACCGCCATCAAGCCAGATATGTGAACCCGTGCCCAACAATTCGGTGAGCGGCCCTGCGCCTAACAACTGCATCCGCGCTGGCCATCGCGTCCACTCCATCGCGGCGGACAAGGCCGCCTCTGGGATTGAAATTGCAGATTGATGGCGCAGCATTGCCACGGCCAAAGCGGCGTTATCGGCTTGGTGCGCGCCAGTCATGCGGGGCAGGGGCAGATTGAGCTTCCCAGCGGCATCGCGGTAATGCAGGCGTCCGTCATAAACCGCTGCATCCCAGCCTTCCCCACGCGCGTGCAATTTCGCGTTGCGCAAAGACGCTTGCGCCGCAACAGTGTTTGCCATCGACGCGCTGTACTTCTGCGTCACCAAAGGCGCGCCAGACTTCGCAATGCCCGCCTTTTCAAAGGCGATGCGGTCAAGCGGTGCCATGTCGGGCACGCCGTCTTCTTCCGCTAACAAGAAGGCCTCATGATCCAGCCCTAGCGAGGCAATGCCGCACGCAACGGGGCTCGCCAGTACATTGGTCGCATCGAGCCTGCCGCCAAGGCCTACTTCGACAATGCACGCATCCGCCTTTGTCCGTGCAAAGGCACAGAAGGCAACAGCGGTGGTGACTTCGAAAAAGCTGGCTTGAAGCCCCTCTGCATGATCAAGGACTTCGGAGAGCAACGCGGACAAAACGGCGTCGTCAATCAACCGTCCTGCTACGCGTATACGTTCGTTGAAGCGCACCAGATGCGGGCTGGAATAAACATGCGTAGTTAGGCCCGCCGCCTCAATCGCGCCACGCAAGAACGCGCAGGTCGAACCCTTGCCATTGGTGCCGGAAACATGGAACACAGGCGGCAGACTATGATGTGGATTGCCAAGCCGGTCGAGCAGGGCGGCGATGCGTTCAAGCCCTAACAGGTCTTTGCCCGGCGACAGCATCGTCAGCCGGTCAAGCTGCGCCTGAACTGCAGGGTCAGTCGATGTAGCGTGGTCAGGAATGGGCTTATCCTTTGTCATTCCCGCAACAGCGGGAATCCATGGTCTGAGTCATCGGTTCAAATCGAACCATAAATCCCGCCATTCGGGATTGCCTTGTTCAATGAGGTCGATTTTCCATGCGCGGTTCCACTTTTTAAGCTGTTTCTCGCGCTTGATGGCGTCTCGTACATCGGCATGTGCTTCATGATACACTAACTTGTGAGTTCGGTTGCTGGCGGAGAAGCCGGGATGCAAGCTTTCCCTATGCTCAAAAACTCTGCGAATTAAGTCGTTGGTCACACCGATATATGTGGTGCCGTTTTTCTGACTGGCCATGATGTAGACGTAGTAGATGGGAGGCATATATCAGACCATGGATTCCCGCTTTCGCGGGAATGACAATTATAGGGTTGTACGAAGTGCACTCAAGCCGCCTTCTTCTCCGGCGCGAGATAGCCGATGAGTTGCGACAGCACGCCGCGCAGGTCGTGGCGGTGGGTGACCATGTCGATCATGCCATGCTCCAACAGATATTCGGCGCGCTGAAATCCTTCCGGAAGCTTTTCGCGGATCGTTTGCTCAATCACACGCTGTCCAGCAAACCCGATCAGCGCGCCAGGCTCGGCAATCTGCACATCGCCCAGCATCGCATAAGATGCGGTGACGCCGCCGGTGGTAGGGTCCGTGAGGACGACGATATAGGGCAGTCCTGCATCATGCAGCATCTGGATCGCGACGGTTGAACGCGGCATTTGCATAAGGCTCAAAATGCCCTCCTGCATGCGCGCGCCGCCAGCAGCGGTGAAGATGACATAAGGGCACTTGGCGCGGATTGCGGCCTTTACGCCATCGATGAAAGCTTCGCCCACTGCCATGCCCATTGAGCCGCCCATGAAGGCAAAGTCCTGTACGCTGACGACAACGGTCTGGCCGTTAATTTCGCCGCGCGCGGTTTTCATCGCGTCGGTTTCGCCGGTGGCAAGGCGCGCGGCCTTGATACGGTCGACATATTTTTTGGTGTCTTTGAATTTTAGCGGGTCTTCACCAACGACGGGTGGTTTGAGAATGTCGTAGCTTTCATTGTCGAACAGAGCATCGAAACGGGCTGCAGGGCCAATGCGGCCATGATGGTCACATTTGGGGCAGACGGACTGGTTTTCCTCAAATTCGCGCAGGAAGATCATCGCCTGACAACCCTTGCATTTATGCCAGAGCGTTTCGGCGGTCTCGCGCTTTGCGATGAAGGGAATGGCGTTACGGACGCGGGTTACCCAGTTCATATTTTCTGTCCCTGTAAAATGCGCAGTGCAAAATATACCGTAGTGCTGAGCCTGTCGAAGCACGCTTCTCGAGCTAGCGCTACACCCGAGAGGCGCCCTTCGACGGACGCAGTCGCTGTGCGACTGCTGCTCAGGGCTACGGTTTTGTAGTTAGCCTCGTGATGAAATGATAGCTTCTTTCAACGAAGCCACATAATCGCGGACAGGGCCAGCAGCGTTGGCGCCGTGCTGGGCGACCAATTCTACAATCGCGGAACCAACCACAACGCCATCGGCGACCCGCGCGATATTGGCGGCTTGATCAGGTGTGCGAACACCAAAGCCCACCGCGACGGGCAGGTCCGTGTGGGCTTTCAATCGGGCCACGGCTTCATCGATGCTGGTTTGTGCGGCCACTTGCAATCCAGTGATGCCCGCGACGCTGACATAATAAAGAAAGCCCGATGCGCCATCAAGCACAGTGGGCAGACGTTCCGCATCGGTTGTTGGTGTGGCCAAGCGGATAAGGTCAATGCCTGCGCTACGTAACGCAGGGCCAAGCTCTGGGTCTTCCTCCGGCGGGATATCGACGCAGATGACGCCATCAACCCCAGCCTTGTTGCATTCGGACGCGAACCAGTCACCGCCACGAATGGTCATAGGGTTGGCGTAACCCATCAGCACCAATGGCGTGTCGGCATGGCGTTTGCGAAAAGCCGTGGCGAGGGCGAATATATCCGCCGTAGTGGTGCCAGCGTTCAAGCTGCGAATATTCGCTTCCTGAATAGCTGGTCCGTCGGCCATTGGGTCTGTAAACGGCATGCCAAGTTCAATGACATCGGCGCCGCCAGCGACGAGCGCGTCGAGATTAGCGGCAGTGTCGCCATCGCCTGCGGTGATGAAAGCGACTAGGGCTGGGTGCCGTTTAGAGAAGGCGTTGGAGAGGCGAGTCATTAAAAACACCGCTCGCTAACGTGACACAAATTCAGGATGACGAGAATTGTGGTTTTCATATCGTCGTCCCCAATGCCTCGGCAACGGTGAAGATGTCCTTGTCACCCCGTCCGCACAGGTTAGCGAGAATGATCTGGTCACGGTCCATCTTCTTGGCTTCGCGTTCGACGGCGGCAATGGCGTGGGCTGGCTCAAGTGCGGGGATAATGCCTTCGGTGCGGCAGAGCAATTGGAACGCAGCTAACGCCTCCACATCCGTTACGCTGTCGTAGCGCACACGGCCGATTTCCTTGAGCCAGCTATGCTCAGGGCCAATGCCCGGATAATCGAGACCAGCCGAAATGGAATGTGCCTCAGCAATTTGGCCGTCGTCATCCTGAAGCAAATAGGTTTTATTTCCGTGCAATATGCCGGGACGGCCGCCTGCAAGGCTTGCGGCATGTTCTTTTTCAAGACCATGACCGGCCGCCTCAATGCCGAGCATCTCGACTTCTTTGTCATCCAAAAACGGATGGAAAAGGCCGATTGCGTTTGAACCACCACCGATGGCCGCGACCAGCATATCGGGTAGGCGGTTGATGCGGCTCAGCATCTGCGCGCGCGCTTCTTTGCCGATCACGCTTTGGAAATCGCGGACCAGTTCCGGATAAGGATGCGGGCCAGCCGCGGTGCCGATGATGTAAAATGTGTCATGGACATTGGCGACCCAATCGCGCAGCCCTTCGTTCATGGCGTCTTTCAACGTACCAGCGCCGCTGGTCACCGGAATGACCTCAGCGCCCAACAAGCGCATGCGGAACACATTGGGCTGCTGGCGTTCAATGTCTTTGGCGCCCATATAAATAAAGCAGGGCAAGCCGAAACGCGCGCAGACGGTTGCCGTGGCAACGCCATGCTGGCCAGCGCCGGTTTCCGCTATAATCCGCGTCTTGCCCATACGAATGGCGAGCAGAATCTGGCCGATGCAATTGTTAATCTTGTGCGCGCCGGTGTGGTTCAGCTCGTCGCGTTTAAACCAGATTTGCGCGCCTTTACCCGCTGGCGCGTCCTTGCGGACCTCCTCCGTCAGGCGCTCCGCATAATAAAGTGGCGAAGGCCGACCAACATAATGCTCAAGCAGATCATCGAACTGCGCGGCAAAGGCCGGGTCCTGTTTCGCCGCGCGATATTCACGTTCAAGGTCAAGCACCAAAGGCATGAGCGTTTCGGCGACATAGCGTCCACCGAACTGGCCAAAATGGCCACGCTCGTCAGGTTGGTTGCGGAAGGAGTTCGGGGTGAGTTCAGCTGTTGTCATAGTCGCGCACCGCTTGGCAGAAGGCCGCAATCTTGTCCACATCCTTGATGCCGGGCGCGGATTCTACCCCCGACGATGTGTCGACCAATTGCGCACGTGTCTGGCGCAAAGCCTCCTTGACGTTGTCGGGGTTTAGACCGCCTGCAAGGCCCCAGGGCAGTTTATGCTTGTGCTCGGCGAGCAACGACCAATCAAAGCGTGTGCCAGTGCCTCCGGGCAAAGCCTGCGCTGGTGCATCAAACAATATGAGGTCAGCGACGTCGACATATGCGTCTGCGTTTTTGAGCGATGCGGCGTCTCGAACGCCGAACGCCTTCCAAATCTCAATGTCGACAGCGCTTTTCAGCAGTCTCAGCCATTGTGCGGTTTCTGTTCCATGAAATTGCACGATGTCGGGTTTTACAATCTCCAAGGCCTTGGCGGTGAGGCCTGGTTCGGCGTTGACGAGCAAGAGGACGACCTTCAAGCTTGGCGGCGCGCGCATCCGCAACGCCGCTGCTTGCTCCAACGCAACATGGCGCGGGCTTTTTTCAAAATGAACAAGGCCGATATGCGATGCGCCCGCTTTGGCAGCGGCGTCAACGCTTGTTTCGGTGCTGAGACCGCAAATTTTTATGTTTGTTTGCATGATGTCGCTACTAGCGAAGCCGAGCGCGCTCGTCATGCTGAACTTGGATCACGGTATCATTTTTCGAGTTTTAAAGTGTGCCCATAATGGCTCGTGCAGCGTCGTCAGGGCTCTCCGCTTTTGTAATGGGCCTTCCGATGACCAAAACGCTCGCGCCATCGTCACGGGCTTGTCTGGGCGTCACAGTGCGTTTCTGATCGGCAGCGGTTCCGCCCGCGGGGCGAAGACCAGGGACGACGAAGAAACCATCTTTCCAAGCCTTTTTTGCAGCCTTTACCTCACGTCCTGAGCAGACAATGCCGTCGAGGCCAGCTTCCTGCGCGAGCCCGGCCAAACGAGCAACCTGAAGCTCCGGGCTGTCGGATACGCCAATGCGTGTAAGGTCGTGGTCATCCAAGCTGGTCAGCACAGTCACCGCGACCACCTTAGTATGCGCGCCAGCGGCGGCCTTGGCATCCTCCATCATCGCGCGCCCACCGGCGGCATGGACCGTGACAATGGCAGGTTCAAGCGCGTTGATCGCTTGCATTGCCTTGGCAACGGTATTCGGGATGTCGTGCAATTTCAGGTCAAGGAAAATGGGCAGGCCAAGTTTCTGCAGCTCATGCACGCCATGATGCCCATTGGCGCAGAAAAATTCGAGGCCGAGCTTTACCCCGCCCACTTGCCCCTTGATGCGGCGTGTTAATTCCAATGCATCATCCAGATATGGCGTGTCGATCGCGACGAAAATTGGATTGGTCATATCGGATCCACAGCAGTGTAAGCAGGGGGAGGAGAAACGGGGGGAGGCGGGGTGGCCATAGTCCGTTGGGTTCCTTCAAGCGTCAATATGCGCCGTTTCATGCGCCAAATTTGCGTGCGATGAATTATGTATAAGGGCATAAAGCCAAGCAGAAACGCGACAATGACGAGGGCCGGCAATTTTGTGTCAAGGCGCAGCCCGCCCCAAAGGCTCACCGACACAGGCGCCCAATTGTTGGTCGCGAACACGATCAACCCGATTATAATCGTCACCCAAATCAGCGTTTTTAGAAATCGCATCGCGCGGTCTCTCCTTTTCACGCACACCTTATGGAAACTTTCCCCTTTTGGGTAGGGGGTAGTGCTTATTCGTCACAAGCCCTTGGAATGGGGCGGCGTGATTAGCCAAACACCCGGTCGAAAATCGTGTCGATATGCTTGAAGTGATAATCGAGATTGAACCGCTCCTCGATGTCCGACGCGGTCATTTTTGCCGTGACATCCGGATCTGCTTTTAGCAGTTCCATCAACGATTCCGCGCCGTCTGATTCCCACACCTTCATCGCGTTACGCTGCACAATGCGGTAGCTGTCTTCGCGGCTGATACCGGCTTGAGTCAGCGCCAATAGCACGCGCTGCGAATGGACGAGTCCGCCCATACGGTCGAGGTTCTTCTGCATCCGCTCAGGGTAAATCAACAGCTTGTCGATGACACCCGTCAGGCGGCCAAGCGCGAAATCGAGCGTTATGGTGGCGTCAGGACCGATATAGCGTTCAACGCTTGAATGGCTGATGTCGCGTTCATGCCACAAGGCGACATTTTCCAGCGCAGGCGTCACATAACCACGCACCATGCGGGCAAGACCAGTCAGATTTTCCGTCAAAACCGGGTTGCGCTTATGCGGCATGGCCGAGCTGCCCTTTTGGCCCGGCGAGAAATATTCCTCCGCTTCCAGCACTTCGGTGCGCTGCAGATGGCGCACTTCCGTTGCAAGCCGCTCGATGGAAGAAGCGATAACGCCCAAAGTCGCAAAATACATCGCATGGCGGTCACGCGGGATGACCTGTGTAGATACAGGCTCAACCGCAAGACCAAGCTTTGCGGCAACATGCGCCTCAACCTCGGGGTCGATATTGGCAAAGGTGCCGACTGCGCCGGAAATTGCGCAAGTGGCGATTTCGGCGCGGGCGGCGACCAAGCGTTCGCGGCCGCGGGCAAATTCTGCGTAAGCTTGCGCGAGTTTCATGCCAAATGTGACGGGTTCAGCATGAATGCCGTGGCTGCGGCCGATCGTTGGCGTAAATTTATGCTCCATTGCCCGCGTCTTAATTGCAGCAAGCAGGGCGTCCATGTCAGCGATCAACAAATCGGTAGCTTGCGTTAACTGCACCGCAAGGCAGGTGTCGAGCACGTCGGAAGACGTCATCCCCTGATGCATGAAGCGCGCTTCGTCGCCGACTTGTTCGGCTACCCATGTCAGGAAGGCGATAACGTCATGCTTGGTCACGGCCTCGATGGCATCAATCGCTGCAACGTCGATTGTCGGGTTTGTGTCCCACCATGTCCACAAGGCTTGTGCAGCAGACGTCGGCACAACGCCGCGCGCCGCCAGTGCGTCCGTGGCGTGCGCCTCAATTTCAAACCAAATGCGGAAACGGTTTTCCGGCTCCCAGATTTTGACCATTTCGGGGCGTGAATAACGTGGGATCATGAGAAACGCTTTCTTGGTTTGGGAGTCGCGGTCGCGTTAGCAGGCGTACCGTTTGCCGTCAAAAAACGCCGGGCAAAAAGAAGGGCGCGGGTGTTACGCCGCGCCCTTCCGAGCCAATTTAGCGGGGTTTAGAAGTCGACTGAAACGCGTCCGTAAACAAACCGTCCGCTGAAACCGAAGGGCGATTGCGAGCTGTAAGGCAAGAACGAGTTGTTAAAGCCATAGTTGACGCCATCGACGGTGCCGAAAGGAAGTCGGTCTGGATAGACATCAAGCAAGTTGTTTGCACCAAATGCGATTGAGACGGACTCAACTGGCTTAAAGCGGAACTCGAGATCGGTGACCCACTTTGGCGACAGGAAAATGTCACCAGGAACGTCGCCAGGCGCAAGCGCGATGTTGTTGTTGTTTGCTGCCGTGGAGAAACCACTTGGCAAGAACACTTCACCATAGCGATTGGTGCGTAGCGTCAGACCAAAGTTATCATAATCCCAGTCAAGTCCGACATTCAGCTTGTTCTTGGGCTGACCGTCCGTGAGACGGAAGCTTTCCTGACGTGCGAACAACCGTTGCGCAGTGAAGCCAGAAAATACCCGGCGGTCGGTGATTTTCGTGTTGTTGAGATTGTATCCGACGCTCAAGCGGAACTGGCCAAAGCCGAATTCTGGCACGCGATAGCTTGCGACGATGTCGAGACCCGTCGTTTTCGTGTCGATGCCGTTGATGAAGAAGCGCGCTGAACTGACGCCGGAAACACCGGCTGAAGTCAGCAACGCCAAAACGTCCGCACCCTGAAGGTTTTCAGTGAGCGTGATGCGATCATTGATTTGAATGTTGTAATAATCCGCTGTGATGCTCAATCCGCTGACTGGCGTGAAAGTGACACCTGCGCCTAGGTTGATGGACTTTTCTGGCTCAAGCGGCTGTGCACCCAGCGCGATCGCAACGGGCGAAGTAACTGGGAATGTTCCGATTTCAATCAAAACGCCGCCCACATTGTTTGTCGAGGTCGTAGCAAAAGACTGTTGCGCAAGGCTTGGTGCGCGGAAACCGGTAGACACAGAGCCACGCAAGGCAACGCCATCGATCACTTCGAACCGCGCCGCGGCCTTACCGTTGATTGTGTCGCCAAAGTCGCTGAAATGTTCGTAGCGGCCCGCCAATTGCAGCGTCAGCCTGTCGCTGAGGTCAGCGTCAAGTTCGACATAACCAGCAAAGCTGTCACGCGACACGTCAGTAGCGTTTGCGGGACGGAAACCCGGGAACACCTGCGCACCGCCAGCGGCGTTGAAAGGCGCGGCCGAGAACGGTCCATTGACGTAGCTCTGCAATTCGCCAGCGACGATCTTGTAATTCTCGTTCCGGTATTCGCCACCAAAAGCGAGAGAGACGCTTTGTCCGATACCGATGTCCAGATCACGGCGCAGATCAAGATTTACGGATGTTTGGCCCGAGCGCAAACCACCTGAATTAAAACGGCGTGCGCTTTCCACACCGCCAAGCGAGGTGTTGACGGTATTTTCGATGGTGTAGTCCAAACGATTCGACCCATAGACCACCGAGAGATCATAATCCCATCCGCTTGCAGCACCACGCAGGCCAGCGGCGGCCGAGATATCGACGATCGTGCTGGCGATCAGTGGAAGAAAGCCGTCTGCATAAATAGGCACAAAGGTCGTGGTGGACGCTGCCCAATCGCGGTTACGGACATCTGACGAACGGCGGTAAAATCCAGCGCCATTGCCGTCCCGCACACCGTAGCTGCCAAAGGTATAGAATTCAGCGGTATCCGAAAATTCATAGCCTGCGTTCACAAAGAAGTTCAGGTCTTTTGACACCCCATCGCCATAGCGGTGGGCGTAGCGGTTAAAGGTCGCCTCCCGTGGATCTCCAGCGGCAAAATAGTTGCGGCGAATGTCGGGGCCCGAACGGTTGGTAGGGGAACGGTCCTTATATTCCGCCGTCAAGTTCAAATAGCCGCTTTCGCCTAAAGGCAGGCCAAAGTTCGATGCAAATGTGTAGGTGTCACCATCGTTCCGTTTGCGGTCTTGGCCTGTGTAAGTGATAGCTGGATTGTCCGACAGGCCTGTCGTCAACGACACCGTGTCAACTTGGCCAACATCTTCCATCTCGGTGATGTATTTGCCAAAAGTTGCTTGTGCACGGCCACCCAAGCCTTTTTTTAGCTGCACGTTGATAACACCAGCAATGGCATCGGAACCATATTGTGAAGCGGCGCCGTCACGCAGGACTTCGATGCGTTCGATGGCAAGGGGCGGAATGGTGTTTAGGTCAACTGCGGTCGATCCGCGCCCTACTGAGCCATTGAGGTTTACCAGTGCCGATTGGTGACGGCGTTTGCCATTGATAAGCACCAGAACCTGATCCGGTGCAAGACCGCGCAATGTCGCAGGACGGAGCGAATCTGTTCCGTCCGTCAGCGACGGTTGCGGAAAGTTGAACGACGGCACAAGTTGGTTCAGCAGCTTGTTGGTTTCGGTCTGACCACTGTTAAGCAAGGCATCGCCAGAAATCACGTCAACAGGAACCGTGCTGTCAGCGACTGTGCGGTCGGTACGGCGTGTGCCGGTGACGATAATCGCATCTGCGCCAGTTGCTTCTTCCACGGTGGTATCCTGCGACGCGCTTTCCTGCGCGAAGGCTGGGCTTGCAGCTGCCACAAAAAGGGCAGAGGACGAAACCGTCACTGCGAGTGCAGAAATTAGCTTGTGCGTTTTCATTATCGGTCCCCGGTTTTGTACGTATATTTGGTTTAACAGCATGAAACTGGCACTTTAGTGCGCCAAATTCCAGTAAAGTCGCAATTCTGAAATATTTTACCGTCCACATGTGGCTTTATGGCAACGCGCCAATGCGGCGAAATTGCATTTAGCTGTGGATTGCTGAAATCGTTGCTTTGCGACAGCAGACTGCCCCGCTATCGGGTTTCCGATGTCTGATATTGTTGACGCCCCCGCAGAAGATCCGTTTGACGCAATTGTCGATGCGCCGTTTGATGCAGCTTTGTCGGAACGGTATCTGATCTATGCGATGTCGACGATTACGGCGCGTTCACTTCCGGATTTGCGCGATGGGCTTAAGCCTGTGCACAGGCGATTGCTTTGGGCGATGCGTCTGCTGAAGCTTGATCCAGCCAGCGGTTACAAAAAATGCGCGCGCGTCGTCGGTGATGTCATCGGTAAATATCACCCGCATGGTGACCAGTCCGTTTACGATGCGATGGTCCGCCTCGCTCAGACGTTCTCGTTGCGGTACCCATTGGTCGATGGGCAAGGTAACTTCGGTAATATCGATGGCGATAATGCCGCCGCCTACCGATATACCGAGGCGCGGCTGACGCGAACGGCAATCGAGCTGATGAACGGGCTTGACGAAAACGCGACCGATTTTCGGCCTACCTATAACGGCGAAGATGAAGAGCCAGAGGTCATGCCTGGCCTGTTCCCCAACTTGCTTGCCAATGGCGCAAGCGGGATCGCCGTGGGTATGGCGACAAGCATTCCGTCGCACAACGCCGCCGAGATTATTGATGCGGCAATGCTGTTGATTGATGAGCCGCAAGCGAACCATGAACAGTTGATGGAAATTGTGCGGGGTCCCGATTTTGCAACCGGCGGCGTGCTGGTGGATAGCCACGCGGTGATTAGCGCCGCTTATGCCTCTGGCCGCGGTGCGATGCGCGTCCGTGCTCGTTTCTCTAACGGCTGGCAGGATGATAACAGTTGGGAACCAACGGGCGTTGAGAAGCTACCCGGCGGGACTTGGCAACTGGTCGTCTCGGAAATTCCGTATCAGGTGCAAAAGGGTAAGCTGATTGAGCAGATCGCGCAGCTCATTGCCGATAAGAAGCTGCCAATTCTTGACGACATTCGCGACGAAAGCGACGAGCGCGTTCGGATCGTTCTTGTGCCAAAGAGCCGCAATGTTGACCCGGACGATTTGAAAAACGCATTATTCCGTCTGACCGATTTGGAAACGCGTTTTTCCTTGAACATGAACGTGCTCGACGCCGACCGTATACCAAAGGTCATGGGGTTAGGCGAAGTGCTCCTGCACTGGTTGAAGCACCAGATAGAAGTGCTGGTTCGCAAGTCACAGCACCGCCTTGAAAAAATCGATGCGCGGCTTGAACTGCTTCGGGGGTATATCATTGCGTTCCTTAATCTCGATCGCATTATCGAGATAATCCGGACCGAAGATGAGCCAAAGCCAGTCATGATGGCCGAGTTTCAGTTAAACGACAGACAGGCAGAGGCGATCCTCAATATGCGCTTGCGTTCTCTGCGCAGGCTTGAGGAAATGGAACTGCGGCGCGAGCTTGAGGGGCTGCAAGCCGAACGCGAAGGTCTGGTTAAGCTCATCGAGGATCCGAAGCTTCAGAAAAAGCGGTTGAAAAAAGACTTGTCGGCTTTGCGTAAAATTTACGCAGAGGAAACTGATCTTGGCCGCCGCCGCACGAGCCTTGAGGAAGCTGGCCAAGCCCGCGAAATCTCGCTTGAAGCGTTTATCGAACGCGAACCGGTGACCGTCATCATGTCAAAGCGTGGCTGGATCAAGGCGATGAAGGGGCATGCTGATTTGTCCGCACGCGCCGACTTCAAGTTCAAGGAAGGTGACGGCCCCGCTTTCGCCTTCCATGCGCAGACGACTGACAAGATCCTGATCGCCACCGCCAATGGCCGCTTTTACACCTTGGGCGCGGACAAGCTTCCGGGCGCGCGTGGATTTGGCGAGCCGGTGAGCACTATGATCGATATCGAGGCTGGCAATGACATCGTTGCGGTATTGCCTGCCGTTGCCAACGGAAGGATGTTGTTGGCCGCGACAACAGGTAAGGGCTTCATCGCGCGGATGAGCGACGTGATTGCTGAAACACGCAAAGGACGCGGCGTTGTCACGTTAAAGCCCGGAACCCGGTTGAAAGTCGTGCGCCTCGTGCCACCGGAAGCCGCCGACGAAGCGACATTGCGCGATCAATATGTTGCCGTGGTAGGCGATAATCGAAAACTGGTTGTTTTCCCGATGACAGAGATCCCTGAAATGTCGAAGGGGCAGGGCGTAACTCTACAACGCTACAAAGACGGCGGACTTGCCGATGCCATTTTCTTCCTGATGAGCGAAGGGCTTAGCTGGGCCATGGGTGGCGACAGCGGGCGGATGCGGACGGAAAATGACATGTCGCTGTGGCGTGTTGCACGCGGCGCAGCTGGCCGTTTGCCCCCACAGGGTTTTCCCAGGAACAACCAGTTCGACTAAAATTAGGTAAATATTAACCATGCAATGAGTGACGATTTTTTACAATCGTCCTTCATAGCGATAGACAATGAAACATGTCGGCCGCCTAACAAATGCAGTAAAAATGCATCAGAACAATGCCTTAACGCATTCGTTGGGAATTGCTGGCCCGAACGCTTTAGCCGAATATGCTTGGCTTGCCGCTTTACCTATCGCGGGCGCGCTGTTTCAGGTCGAAAACAACCTGGTCGAACGCGTTTTTGCCAATACCAAATTCGACGAACTTGCTTTAGGTTTTGGCCGGTCGTCTGGCCTAGACGTCGCAAATCTCGCTAGCCTGATATTGCACATGGCGGCCGAAAAGCGTGACACGCATTTCGAATGCTGGCGATCGGATGACATGATTCACCCGCGGGAACTTGAAATCAGCATTGCCCGCTTTGGCGCTGGCAGCGATCAATTTTTAATATCAATGTTCGACCGCACAGCAGAAGCGATTAGCCAGTCGAACTTGCGCAGGGAAATGTTAAGCGACAGTCTGACGGGTTTTTGCAACCGTACCGGCTTCGAAGAGCAGGTTGAGGACGCGGTCGGCAATATGTTGGCATCCGGCGCCGTCCGTTCCTACGCCATCATCCTTGTGGACCTTGCGCGCTTTAGCCGAGTGAACGAGTCTGTTGGCGCGGTTGCTGGCGATGAGCTTATCATTACAGTCGCGCGCCGTATGAACGCGCGCATTCGAAGCAATGAAATTTTGGGTAGGCTCGGCAGCAACGAATTCGCGTTGTTTGTGGAGTTGGAAAACGGCCCTACCGATGTGGCCAAAATTGCAGAGCGCGTGGCCGACGCCTTTGTTGATCCGTGCAAATTGTCCAATCTGGAAATTCAAGTCGAATGCGCATTGGCGGGCGCCATGGGCGTTGTCGGTACAGACGACCCCACCGACACGCTACGTCATGCGCAAATCGCGCTCAAGCGTGCAAAAGCGACTAAGTCTTTTGAGCTTTATACTGCAGGTTCGGTCGATATGGCGCGGCGCCGTTTCAGCCTTGAAACTGACCTGAGACGCGCGCTGCAACGAGGCGAGCTTGACTTGCATTATCAGCCATTGGTTGACCTCGACAGTGGTTCGCTCAGCGGCTTTGAAGCGCTTGCTCGCTGGGATCACCCAGACCACGGCCCGATCTCCCCCGTCGATTTCATTCCAGTTGCCGAAGAAAGCGGGCTCATCGTGCCATTAGGGCGGTGGGCTTTAGAAGAAGCCGCGCGCACAATAGCCAAATGGGATGCACGGCTGGATCGCCGACAGGATTTCCGCATTTCAGTCAATATGTCCGCCGTGCAAATGCAGCGTGACGACGTGTTCGATGCGGTTTCGGGCGCGCTTCGGGGGGCGGATATCTCTGGCAACCGAATGACGATTGAACTCACTGAAAGCGCGTTCATCAATGACCCTGCCGGCGCGAAAAGGTTGCTCGATGCGCTAAAAGGCTTGGATACTGACGTTGCCATGGACGATTTCGGCACCGGTTACTCCAACTTGGCATTTTTGCAGCAACTCCCGATTGACGTGTTGAAAATCGATCGCAGTTTTGTGACTGAAATGTCCGTGAACAAGGACAAGCGTGCCATTGTTCGCACTGTATTGTCGCTGGCGCGCGCACTCGGCATGAAGACAACGGCCGAAGGCATAGAAAGCGAGGAGATATCGCTTATTCTTCGGCGGCTTGGCTGCTCAGTTGGGCAGGGTTTTTATTATGCCCGCCCGCTCAGCGAAGAGGATGCCTACGCATTTTTGATGGCGGACAAAGTAGCGCTGACCGTTTGAACGGCGAGTTCGCGTTGGCGCGCCGCATCAGGAAAATCCTCGGATACCCAATTGGCTTCAATTGTTTGAAGTGTTTTGGCGACCAGCGGACCAGCGGGTAATCCCATTTGGATTAGTTCGCCGCCTTTAATATTTAGGCTTGGTATTTCCCATTTTTCCAGTCGGGCGAGACATTCAGGCAAGTCGGTGTCGGCCGCAAAAAGCATGGCGACATCGCGCGCGGTTTCGGCATCCGACCGATAGGCTATGGCACGAAGGTTCCCGGGCTCGGGAGCGGGCGCTCGTAGGCGTTGGGCAAAGCCCTCACGCAACTTGTTGGATAGTTTCAACCGTGCCGCGACCTTGTCGACAGCGACCGGTTCATGGATCAGGAGCGCCAGAAAACGCGCATGGAGCGAGACGGGTTGGGTAAACTCCTGTTCGCGGTGAACGAGACGGCGCAAATCGTTAGCGGCGCTGGCGGAAAGTTCTGGCAAAAATGGAGCGAAAATAGCATTTGAAATCATTAATTCTACTGAGGCAACCGGGTCTTTCAGGACCAAAATGCGGGCCAATTCCTGCGCAATGCGTTCGCGCGAAAGCGCCGTGAGTCTGTGCGCGCCCTTGGCACAGGCATCAATCGCGTCAGCATCAAGTTGCCCGCCGCCATATCGGGCGAGAAAGCGGAAATAGCGCAAGATACGCAGGAAATCCTCCGCGATGCGTTGATTGGCATCGCCAATGAACCGCAATTTGCGGGCTTCCAAATCGTTTCG
>JAZKGS010000051.1:0-8963 GCA_040385805.1 Pseudomonadota bacterium
TCAATAAAGCGTTTGACTTGATGCATGCTGGGGAAAGCATCCGCAGCGTGGTAGTGTTTTAAACTAAGGGAGAAGAGATAATGTTTAGTCATATGATGGTCGGCAGCAATGATATTGCCCGTTCGAAGAAATTCTACGATGCAACCTTTGCGACCTTTGGCGGCAAGCCCGGCATGCAGGATGCGAATGGCCGTTTGATCTACATGCACAATGGGTCGATGTTCTTGGTTACCCCGCCAATTGATGGCAACCCAGCAACGCACGGGAATGGCTGCACCATAGGGTTTGCAATGACCCCGGAACAAGCCAACGCATGGCATCAGGCTGGCGTAGAGAATGGCGGCGAAGCGATCGAAGACGCGCCAGGCATTCGTGAGGGTGCAACCATGAAATTGTACCTTGCCTATTTGCGCGATCCCGACGGCAACAAATTGTGCGCGTTGCACCGCGTCACTGACTAATAAGACACAGGCCATGACCGATACCGAGACGCAGCTTTATCAAGACTTGGCTGCGCTCGGCATCGCGTATGAAGTCTATGAACATCCCGCCGTCTTCACGGTGGCGGAGAGCAGCCTGCACAATGATGCCATTCCTGGGGCGCATACAAAGAACCTGTTCTTGAAGGACAAGGCTGGGGCATATTTCCTCGTGACCGTCCCTGCCGACGCGCGCGTGGATCTTAAAGCACTGCCCGCCAATATTGGTTGCGGCCGGGTTAGTTTTGGCAAAGCCGAGGATATGGAACGTCTGCTTGGCATAACGCCGGGGTCGGTCACTGCTTTGGCCGTCATGAATGACTCAGCTGGCGATGTGCAGTTCGTTCTGGATGCTTCCTTGATGGAAGCGGAAATCGTCAACTGCCATCCGCTTCGAAACAGTGCGACACTAGGTCTTGCACCGGATGACCTTGTGCGGGCACTGACCTTTTGGCGGCACCCGCCTTTGATCAAATCTATCCCGACATTGGAGTCAGCATGACCATAGAGACTGTGTCCACCAACGTTGCTTTTGGCGGCGTTCAAGGCGTCTATCGCCACGCATCGACAGCAACGGGGACAGACATGACCTTTTCGGTCTATGTGCCGCCACACGAAGAGGGCGCGTTGCTGCCCATCGTCTGGTTTCTGTCGGGCCTGACCTGCACCCATGCGAATGTGACCGAGAAGGGCGAATTCCGGCGCGCTTGTGCCGAACTGGGATTGATCTTTATCGCGCCAGATACCAGTCCGCGCGGCGAGGGTGTGCCTGACGACGCGGAAGGTGCGTATGATTTCGGCCTTGGTGCGGGATTTTATGTGAACGCTACGCAAGCACCCTTTGATACGCATTATCGCATGCAAGAATATATCGAGACCGAACTGCCCGCAATCATCGCGGCGCACTTTCCCGCCGATATGCAGCGGCAAGCTATCATGGGGCACTCTATGGGCGGGCACGGCGCTTTGACCATCAGTTTGAGGAACCCAGGACGGTTCCGCTCGACATCTGCGCTCGCGCCCATTGTGTCGCCGCTGAGCTGCCCTTGGGGGGAGAAGGCGTTGGGGGGTTATCTTGGACCCGATCGGGCGCAGTGGCGCGCCTATGACAGTGTGGCGCTGATCGAAGACGGCGCGCGTCTGCCTGACCTGTTGGTGGATCAAGGCAGCGACGACAACTTTCTTGAAGCACAGCTCAAAACGCATTTGCTTATCGAGCAATGCGCAGCAGTTGAGCAACCAGCGACCATCCGTATGCAACCGGGCTATGATCACAGCTATTATTTTATATCCACCTTCATGGGTGAGCATCTCACTTGGCATGCTGATCGCTTGAAAGGCTGAGATTTTGGGGACTGGCGAAATCCTACTAAGCGGGATAAAATGCGAAGTATCACGCGGGTGTAGCTCAATGGCAGAGCAGCAGCTTCCCAAGCTGAATACGGGGGTTCGATTCCCCTCACCCGCTCCAAAGCTGGGCAAAAGATGATCCCAACCGATGGGCCTTTTGTCTTACTTGATGATGCGCGGACGCACGAAGCGTCGCCTGCGCGGCTCTATACCAAGCCTGTTGAAATCCTGACTGCGAAAAACGGCGAGGAACTCGATGCGCTGTTGGTTTCGCTACGGCAAGCGCAGAAGGATGGCCTGCATGCAGCCGGATTTTTCGGTTATGAGGCAGGTGCGCATTTCCTGCCCAACCTGTCGCCGATGGAGGCAGGATTGCAGGCGTGGTTCGGATTATTCAAAGATTTCCAAACGATAGCGACAGACGCCGTGGCGTCAATTTTGCCTGATCCATCTGGTTCATGGCTTTCGGAGCTTCGCCCAAGCATTTCGCGCGCTGATTACAGCCGTGCCTTTGCCGCGGTGCAGGAATATATCCGCGCCGGGGACATCTATCAGGCCAATCTCACGTTTCCGCTGATGGCCGATTATGCCGGTGATCCGCTGGCTTTGTATGCCGCGTTACGTAAGCGGGCGAGCGCTGGCTATGGCGGTGTCATCTGGACAGGGGATACGCATTATCTGTCCTTTTCGCCCGAGCTATTTTTTGCGCTGAAAGACAAAAGGGTGACCACAAAGCCTATGAAGGGTACAGCGCAAAGGTTGGCGGATCCGGTGGCGGATGAGGGGGCCGCCGAACTTCTGCGTACTGACCCAAAACAGCGCGCGGAAAACCTGATGATCGTCGATCTGCTGCGCAATGATTTGTCGCAGGTGTGTGCCGCTGGCAGCGTGAAGGTGCCGGAACTGTTTCATATCGAGAGCTATCCGACAGTCCACCAGATGACATCAACGGTCACAGGCTTGCTGAATGATGGCGCAGACGCAGTTGACGTCATAAAGGCTCTGTTCCCCTGTGGCTCGATCACGGGCGCTCCTAAGATCCGGGCCATGCAGGTCGTAGAAGAAGTCGAAGCTGCGTCGCGCGGCATATATTGCGGTTCCATCGGCCGGATTGATGATAATGGCGACGCTGCTTTCAACGTTGCCATTCGTACATTTACAGTTTGTGATGCAACAAAATCGCTCTCACTTGGCTTAGGGTCAGGCGTGGTGGCCGATTCCGTCGAAGACGATGAATGGGCCGAGTGCCTGGCCAAAGGAGATTTCGCCAAGTTGGATAATCATGGGTTTGACCTGATCGAAACGATGCGTTTTGAACCCATGGCGGGCATCATGCGGCTGGAGGATCATCTCGAGCGGATGAAAACCAGCGCATTGTCCTTTGGCTTTGAATTTGACCGGCACGAACTGCGCAACCGCCTGCATGCAAGTATCTTCCACCTTGAACGTCTGTCCAAAATTCGCCTGATGGTGTCGCGACATGGCGCGCAGTCGGTCGAGATTTGGCCATTGGAAGATGTAGCCGAATGGCGCGTTGGCGTAGTCCCGCTTCCCGTCGAGGCCGGAGATTTCCGGCTGCGGCATAAAATCACTGACCGCGCCTTTTACGATGATGCGCGCAGATCGCGACCTGATTGCGATGAAGTGGTTTTCGTCGGAACCGATGGCTTGCTGACAGAAGGCAGCATTACTGCTTTGTTTGTGGAGCGCGATGGCAGATTGTTGACCCCCCGGCTGGAAACTGGGCTGCTACCATCCATTTTGCGCCGTGAACTGCTTGAGAGCGGGAAGGCAATAGAGGCAGACTTGAGGGTTGAAGATCTGGCGGACGGCTTTGTCGTCGGCAACAGTCTGCGCGGATTAATAAGGGCCAACAGGGTTGCGTAACTTTTGACGAGCCATTAGGGGCAAGCACGCAATTTCTGTTCAATATTAGCGCGAAAGTATGATGATGATTGACCATCTGTCGGCTGCCCTCGGGCGGATTGCTCCTTCTGCGACGCTCGCCATGTCGGGCCGCGTGATTGACCTGAAGGCGCAAGGGATTGATGTCATCGGCCTGTCTGCTGGCGAGCCCGATTTTGATACACCTGACTTTGTCAAAGACGCCGCCATTCAGGCGATCCGCGATGGGATGACGAAATACACTGCCGTCGATGGCATCGCCCCGCTCAAACAGGCTATAATCGCCAAGTTCAAGCGCGATAACGATATCGATTATGCGCCAAAGCAGATCACCGTAAACTCGGGCGGCAAGCACACATTGTTCAATGCGCTTGTTGCGACTATTGATGCAGGTGACGAGGTGATCATCCCTGCACCATATTGGGTGAGCTACCCCGACATCGTTCAGTTCGCGGGCGGCACGCCCGTCATCGTCATGGCTACGGCCGCGCAAAATTACAAAATGACGCCGGAGCAGCTTGAAGCCGCGATCACGCCGAAGACGCGCTGGCTTATATTGAATTCGCCGTCCAACCCAACGGGTGCGGCGTATGATGCGGATGAACTTAAGGCGTTGGGTGAGGTGCTGCTAAAGCACCCTCATGTCATGCTGCTGTCCGACGATATGTATGAGCACATCTGGTATGCGCCAAAGCCCTTCGCGACGATGCTTCAGGTATGCCCTGATTTGTATGATCGTACGCTGACAATGAATGGCGCATCGAAATCCTATGCGATGACCGGTTGGCGGATTGGCTATGCTGGTGGACCTGCCTGGCTCATTAAGGCAATGGCCGATTTGCAGTCGCAGTCGACCAGCAATCCATGTTCGATTAGCCAATATGCGGTGCTTGCGGCGTTGAACGGCCCGCAAGACTTCCTGCGGGAGCGCAATACGGCCTTCCGTGAGCGTAGGGACCTCGTAGTAGCCATGCTCAATGATGCGCCCGGGCTCAGCTGCCCGACGCCTGAAGGTGCCTTCTACGTCTATCCGGACGCGACTGGCGTGATGGGCAAAAAAACACCGCAGGGCAAGGTCATCGAAACTGACGCTGACCTCATCGATTATTTCCTTGATGAGTATCGGGTGGCTGCGGTGCATGGGGCTGCTTTCGGCCTGTCGCCAGGTTTCCGGATTTCCTATGCAACGTCGTCTGACATTTTGAAAGAAGCGTGCACGCGTATCCAATCGGCCTGCGCTGCACTCACCTGAGCGCGACCTATTCGGAGTTTAAAAACGCGTTCAGCCGCGTTTAATCCTGTGTCTGCTTGAAACCTTTTGAAGCCATAAAGCGTATCTAGTTCGGCTTCTAATTCAGCAGCTAGAAATAGAGATTCAATATGGACGGCATTTTCAACTTTTTGCGATCAGACCTTTTCCTGAGCCTTATGGGCGGGTTTGCCCTTGGCGCGGCTGGCCTAGCCTTGGTGCAACCTGCCACGGCGAACGAAGTCGCTGTTGACGCTGCGCAGTCAATCTCGATTGACGCACCATGAAACAGCATCGCGACAACTCTAAGCGCCTGTTTCGCACCTTGAATGTCGCGTTACTGCTTGGCCTCGCCACGGCTTGCGGGTCAGACATTGGGACGCCAATTGGCAGTGCACATGCCACCGAGGGTATTCGCATCGCCGCGCCCGCCGCGGGCATTGTCGAACCCAAAGCCCAACAAGTCGCAGTGTTCGCAGGTGGTTGCTTTTGGGGCGTCGAGGCGGTGTTCGAACGTGTGAAGGGTGTGACCCGCGTCGAATCTGGCTATTCAGGCGATACTAAAGTGACCGCTGATTACGACCTCGTCAGTGCCGGACGGACGAAGCATGCGGAATCCGTGCGCATTTATTATGACCCGGCCGTCGTCAGCTATAATGATTTGTTGCATATCTTCTTTTCCGTATCGCATGACCCCACGCAGTTAAATCGCCAAGGCCCCGACCGTGGCGCGCAATACCGCACGGCCATTTTTCCAGCCAATGATACACAGCGAAATGCAGCGCGCGCCTATATCGCGCAGTTGAATAAGGCTGCGTATTGGAAGAAGCCGATCGTGACGAAAATTGAACCCTTCAGCTTTTACCCTGCCGAAACCTATCATCAGGATTTTATGGCGAAGAATCCGCGGCATCCCTATATCGTTCAGTGGGATAAGCCGAAGATTGCCAATTTGAACCGGCTCTTTGCCAGCCGCGTGCGCTAGCCGCGATAGGCAGGAATTGCCCAGCCCTTCCAGATAGCCATTGCGCGCAATGCGAAGCCCGCCAGGGCACTGATCACTGCCGCGGGTGACACAGGCAGGCCCAGATACATCAACAGCCCAAAAAGGCCTGAGGCGAGCGCAGCGGCGGTCACGTAGATTTCAGGCTTAAGCAGGATGGAAGGTTCGCCTGCCAACACATCGCGGATGATGCCGCCGACACAGGCGGTAATAACACCCATCATCATGGCTGGGAGCAAAGGCACGCCCAAAGTGAGTGATTTCCATGTGCCGAACACAGCATAAATCGCGATACCTACCGCATCGAACCAATCAAGTGCGCGGGCGTTCCAGACAGTGCGGGGGGTGACCCAAACGAGGCCAGCGGTGATGAGGCAGGTCGCGGCAAAGCGCCAGTCTTGCACCCAGAAAACCGGCGCACCGATCAACAGATCACGCACCGTGCCGCCGCCCACGCCCGTGATGAGCGCAAAGAAGGAGAAGGTCACTAAAGTCTGCTGCCGCTGCGCTGCGGCCAAGGCGCCAGATGCCGCAAAGACAGCGATACCAAATAGGTCCAGCCATGAAATCATGGCCGGCGCAATCTGGACCGCTTGTGTGACCATCACATATGGATCGGCTTGCCCGTCACCGCCATGGCCGCTTCCTTCAATGCCTCAGCATGAGTCGGGTGCGCGTGGCAGGTGTAAGCAATGTCTTCCGATGTTGCCCCAAACTCCATTGCGGTGCACGCTTCAGCGATCATAGAGCCAGCAATCGACGCGATGATGTGCACGCCCAAGACGCGGTCGGTCTTTGCATCTGCAATAACCTTCACAAAACCGTCGGTGTCGCGGTTGGTTTTTGCGCGGCTGTTGGCCATCATCGGGAACTTACCGACCTTGATCTCTCCACCCGTAGCCGCAGCATTCTGCTTGGCTTCTTCCTCGGTCAGGCCAACGCTGGCGATTTCGGGATAGGTATAGACGACACCCGGAATGACGTCATGGTTGACGATTCCAGTCAGGCCAGCAACGAACTCTGCGGCCGCGATGCCCTCATCTTCGGCCTTGTGCGCGAGCATTGGGCCGGGGCAGACGTCGCCCACCGCATAAATGCCTGGGACGCTCGTCTGGAAATCATGACCGATCTCAATCTGGCCACGCTGGTTGACGGTGAGTCCTGCTTTATCGAGTGCAAGGCCATCGGTGTTCGCGCGGCGACCAATGGCAACAAGGACGCAATCGGCTTCGATTGTTTCGCTGGCACCGCCAGCGGCGGGTTCGACGGTCAGTGTTGCTGTGTCACCCTTGACGGTCGCGCCAGTAACCTTGGTTCCGGTGCGAATGTTGAAGCCTTGCTTCTTGAAAATCTTTGCTGCTTCCTTGCGCACTTCTCCGTCCATGCCGGGCAGGATCTGGTCGAGATATTCAATCACGGTAACTTGTGCACCAAGACGCAGCCATACGCTGCCAAGCTCAAGTCCAATAACGCCGCCGCCAATGACGACCAGATGTTTTGGAACCTTTGGCAAGGCAAGCGCGCCTGTTGAGTCCACGATTACCTTCTGGTCAATCTCGACGCCGGGCAATGGCGTGACCGAAGAACCAGTTGCGATCATGATGTTTTTCGCGGTGTAGCTTTTGCCTGCAACATCAACGCTGTTTGCAGAGGTAAACGCCGCATTGCCCTTGAGCCAGTCGACTTTGTTTTTCTTAAACAGAAACTCGATGCCGCCGGTCAGTTCGCCAACGGCCTTCGCCTTTTCGGCATGCATTTGGTCGAGATTGAGCGAGACGCCCGAAAAATCGATCCCGAACTTCGCAAGCGAACCCGATTGGGCCTCATGATACATTTCTGACGCATGCAACAACGCCTTGGACGGAATGCATCCAACGTTGAGGCAGGTACCACCCAAGGTTTCGCGGCTTTCGACACAGGCGGTTTTCAGCCCCAACTGCGCCGCGCGAATTGCGGCGATATATCCACCCGGACCTGCGCCAATAACGATCAGGTCATAATCATGTTCTGCCATTGCTCAGGCTCCTTAAAGGTCGATCAACAACCGGGTAGGGTCTTCGATCGCTTCTTTGACGATCTTCAGGAATGTAACGGCTTCACGGCCATCGATGAGGCGATGGTCATAGCTTAACGCCAAATACATCATCGGGCGCACAACGACCTGTCCATCACGGACAACCGCGCGGTCTTCAATCCGGTGAAGGCCAAGCACAGCCGATTGCGGCGGGTTGATGATTGGCGTCGACATCAGGCTACCGAAAACACCGCCATTGGAAATAGTGAACGTACCGCCGGACATATCGTCCATCGTCAACGTGCCAGCTTTCGCCTTTGCACCAAAGTCGCCGATAGCCTTTTCAATCTGCGCGAAGCTCATCGCATCGGCATTGCGTACCACAGGGACCACAAGGCCGTTTGGCGCGCTAACCGCGACTGATACGTCGAGATAATTGTGATAGACGATTTCGTCGCCCTCAATCTTCCCGTTGACCGAGGGCACATCGCGCGCAGCCAAGGCAACAGCTTTGGTGAAGAAGCCCATGAAGCCCAATCGTACGCCATGCTTCTTTTCGAACAGGTCCTTGTAGGTCGCACGTGCTTCCATGACGGCCGACATATCGACATCGTTGAACGTCGTCAGCAGGGCAGCGGTGTCTTGCGCGGACTTCAGGCGCTTGGCGATGGTTTGACGCAGACGCGTCATCTTCACGCGCTCTTCTTGGCGTGCGCCAGTTGGTTGGGCTGCTGGCGCGGCAGTGGTGGCGGTGTCGGCAGATGGCGCAGGTGCACCCTTTGCGGCAGCGACGACATCCTCCTTCGTCAGCCGGCCGTCTTTGCCCGTTCCTTTGATCTTGCTTGGATCAATCCCAAGCTCAAGCACAAGGCGGCGCACAGCGGGTGATAGCGGCAGATCGCTATTTTCTGCTTCGGCGGCTGGCGCGGGCGCAGCGGTCGTCGCAACCGATGGCGCGACGGC
>JAZKGS010000051.1:9063-36953 GCA_040385805.1 Pseudomonadota bacterium
GCAGCAACGGGCGCTGCGGCAGGCGCGGCTGCACCGGTTCCGGCGTCGATTGAACCGATGACCGCGCCAACATTTACCGTCGCGCCTTCTTCAACGGCATATGCGCCCATGATGCCAGCGACTGGCGACGGCACTTCGACTGCAACCTTGTCGGTTTCAAGGCTGGCGATGGGTTCATCGACCGCCACAGCTTCGCCGGGTTTTTTCAACCATTGACCAAGCGTCGCTTCAGTGATGGATTCGCCCAATACGGGGACTTTAATTTCAGTGCTCATAATCTAATCCTCACGAGGATGGAGGGGTGATTGGTTTGGTCCCACCGGTGCGCTGTCGGCGGATTTCTTCACGGACATTGTGGCCCAACGCTTCAGCAACCAATGCGGCCTGTTCGGCCTGATGGCGCTTTGCAAGGCCAGTAGCCGTTGCGGCAGCAGCCCGGCGTCCGGCATAACGGGCGCGGGCGGGGCCAACATTGGCTTCGGCGAGGCATTCTTCCAAATAGGGATCAACGAACGTCCAGCTACCTGCGTTGCGTGGTTCTTCCTGCGCCCAAACCAGCTCTTCCAAATTGGTCATACGCTTTAGGCGGACGATCAACGGTTCTGTCGGGAATGGGTAAAGCTGTTCAATCCGAACGATACTGGTTGTCTTATCACCCGATGCGTCGCGTGCTTCCATAAGGTCGTACGCAACCTTGCCAGAGCACAACACCAGACGCTTGATGTCCGTATCGGCTGGCGCATTGGTGTCGGACAAGATCCGCATGAAATGGCTTTCGCCTTGGAAATCTTCCGCCTTGGAAACCGCCAATTTGTGCCGCAAAAGCGACTTTGGCGTCATGACAACAAGCGGCTTGCGGAATGGCCGCGCCATTTGGCGGCGCAACAAATGGAAATAGTTGGCTGGAGTAGTACAGTTGGCCACTTGGATATTATCTTCTGCGCACAGTTGCAGGAAACGTTCCAACCGTGCGGAGCTATGCTCTGGGCCTTGGCCTTCATAGCCATGCGGCAATAACATCACGAGGCCATTGGCACGGAGCCATTTGGCCTCACCCGACGCAATGAACTGGTCGATCATCGTCTGCGCGCCGTTTACGAAGTCGCCAAATTGCGCTTCCCAAAGGACCAATGTTTTTGGTTCAGCGCCCGCATAACCATATTCGAAGCCGAGCACGCCGAATTCGGACAAGGGGCTATCGAGGATTTCAAACCGGCCATGTGGCAAGGTCGACAGCGGCACATATTTTTCTTCAGTGGTCTGATCGACCCAAACGCCATGCCGCTGGCTAAAAGTGCCGCGGCCGGAATCCTGACCCGACAAACGCACGCCATAGCCTTCGGAAAGCAGCGAACCGAAGGCAAGCGCTTCGCCGGTTGCCCAATCGAAATTTTCACCTGCGGTAAACATCGTTTTCTTGGCATCAAGCACACGGTTCAACGTCGGGTGGATATTGTGGCCCTCGGGCACGGTGGTGAGCGTGCGGCCAAGGCTATCGAACAATTTGCGCGTGATACCCGTTGGCACATTTCGTCGTGCAGTTTCGGGATCAGCAGGCTTTGACAGGCCTGACCATCGGCCACCGAACCAGTCGGCTGCATTCGCTTTATAATCCGCAGCGCTGGCAAACTCTTGCTCCAATGCTTGGACAAAGCGCATCGCATGTTCGTTCGACCAATTGGCATCAATGACGCCTTCGGCCTGAAGGCGCTGGGCGTAAAGCGCGCTGACGGGTGGATGGCCCTTAATGACCTTGTACATCAATGGCTGCGTGAAGCCGGGTTCATCGCCTTCATTATGGCCAAAGCGGCGGTAGCACCACATGTCGATGACGATGTCGCGGTGGAATGTCTGGCGGAATTCAATCGCGATCTTGCACGCGAATGTCACCGCTTCGGGATCGTCGCCATTAACGTGGAAGATTGGCGCCTGAACGCCCTTTGCAACGTCGGAAGGATAAGGCGACGAGCGCGCATATTGCGGGCTGGTGGTAAAACCGACCTGGTTGTTGACGATGAAGTGCAAGCAACCGCCAGTGTTATAGCCACGGATGCCGGAAAAGCCGAGGCACTCCCACACAATACCTTGGCCGGCAAAGGCTGCGTCGCCATGCAGCAGCACTGGCAACACCTGCTCATGCTTGGCAAGGTCGTCGCGCGCCGTCTGGTTGGCGCGTACTTTCCCTAAAACAACCGGGTTCACGGCCTCAAGATGGGAAGGGTTTGGAACAAGGCTCATATGCACCTTGATGCCGTCAAATTCGCGATCAGTGCTGGTGCCCAAATGATATTTCACATCGCCTGAACCGCCAACATCATCAGGGTTAGCGCTGCCGCCCGAAAATTCGTGGAAGATGATGCGATAGGGCTTGGCCATCACATTGGCGAGCACGTTCAAGCGGCCACGGTGCGGCATACCATACACGATTTCGCGCACGCCAAGCTGGCCGCCATATTTAATCACCGCTTCCAACGCCGGAATCATGGACTCGCCGCCATCAAGACCGAAACGCTTCGTGCCTACATATTTGCGACCAAGAAATTTTTCATATTGTTCGGCTTCGATTACCTTGCCGAGAATGGCCTTCTTACCCTCAGGCGTGAATTGGATGGCGGCATCCTTGCCCTCCATCCTCTCTTGCAGAAACCGGCGTTCTTCAACGTCGGAAATATGCATATATTCCAGACCAACTGGCCCGCAATAATTGGCGCGCAGCGTATCGACGAGCTCGCGCACCGTGGTCCACTCAAGCCCAAGCGTGCCGCCAACATAGACGCGCTTTTCAAGGTCAGCGCCGGAAAAGCCATGATATTCAGGCGTCAAGTCAGCGGGAATTTCCTGTTTCGACAGGCCAAGCGGATCAAGATTGGCAGCCAGATGCCCGCGCACACGGTATGTACGCACCAACATCATCGCGCGGATGGAATCGCTTGCCGCCGCAACCGCGTCTGCCTCCGCCATTGGCTTACCCGCAGCCTTCGCCGCAGCCTTAACCTCGACTGCCATCTGCGTGGGGTCAAGCGACGCCGTCAGATCGTCCGTCGCCGACAACGGCCAGTTTGCACGCTCCCAGCTAGGGCCACGCTCTACTTCGAAATCCTGGTTTTCTACGCCCATCCAACTTCTCCAATTCCTCCCCGTCAGCGGGGAGGGGAACCATCCAAAGGATGGTGGAGGGGGTGTGCCGCTCTAACCCAGCGTCAGACGGAAGGCCCCCTCCGTCATCCGGCGCTCACGCGCCGATTGCCACCTCCCCGCAGGGGGGGAGGGTTGTAATCAACCCTTCAACACTTCGACCAAAGTCTTGCCGAGCAAGGATGGCGATGGCGATACGCGGATGCCCGCGGCTTCCATTGCTGCGATCTTGCTTTCGGCGTCGCCCTTACCGCCCGAGACAATGGCACCGGCATGGCCCATCCGGCGACCTGGAGGTGCAGTGCGTCCGGCGATGAACCCAGCCATTGGCTTTTTGCGGCCCTTTTTCGCTTCATCGATTAGGAACTGCGCTGCTTCTTCTTCTGCGCTGCCGCCGATCTCGCCGATCATGATGATCGATTTGGTGGCATCATCGGCAAGGAACAATTCAAGGCAATCGATGAAGTTGGTACCGTTTACAGGGTCGCCGCCAATGCCAACCGCAGTCGTCTGGCCAAGGCCTTCGGCTGTGGTTTGGAACACGGCTTCGTACGTCAACGTGCCTGACCGCGAGACAACGCCGACCGAGCCTGCCGAGAAAATGCTGCCGGGCATGATGCCGATTTTGCATTCGCCGGGTGTCAGAACACCTGGGCAGTTTGGGCCGATGAGCCGAGATTTCGAACCCGAAAGCGCGCGCTTTACCTTCACCATGTCGAGTACTGGAATGCCTTCCGTGATGCAGACGATCAACGGGATTTCCGCATCGATAGCTTCAAGGATCGAGTCCGCTGCAAAGGGTGGCGGCACATACACAACCGAGGCATCCGCTCCGGTCGCTTGCTTTGCCTCTAGCACAGTATCGAACATTGGCAGGCCAATGTGCATTGTTCCGCCCTTGCCGGGGGTAACGCCGCCGACCATCTGCGAGCCATAAGCCAGCGCCTGTTCAGTGTGGAAAGTACCTGTCGCGCCGGTCATGCCCTGCGTGATGATCTTGGTATTTTTATTGACGAGGATGCTCACAAACGTCTCCTGAAATCTTGGGTTGCGCTTAGTTCAGCGACGGGTCGATGGCCTTACACGCCACCAGCAATTCTTTAACGGCATCAACGCTCACGGCGAGGTTACCCTTGGCTTCATCGTCGAGTGCAATTTCGACGACCTTCTCAACGCCGCCAGCACCGATCATGACCGGAACGCCGACATAAAGATTGTCAACGCCATACTGGCCGGTCAGGTGGACCGCAGCAGGAAGGACGCGCTTTTGGTCGTAGAGATACGCCTCCGCCATCGCGATGCCGCTGGTCGCTGGTGCGTAATATGCTGAGCCAGTTTTGAGCAACGCGACGATTTCGCCGCCGCCGCTGCGGGTACGCTGGACAATTGCGTCAATGCGCTCTTGCGTCGACATACCCATCGCAATCAGGTCTGGTACTGGAATGCCGGAAACGGTCGAATATTGGATGACTGGCACCATCGTGTCGCCATGGCCGCCGAGCACGAAGCTTGTGACATCCTTGACCGAGACATTGAATTCGTCGGCGAGGAAATGGCTGAAGCGTGACGAATCGAGCACACCAGCCATGCCAACCACCATGTGGTGCGGCAGGCCGGAAAATTCGCGCAATGCCCAGACCATCGCGTCGAGCGGGTTGGTGATGCAAATGACAAAAGCGTTTGGCGCGTTGGCGGCAATGCCTTCGCCGACGGCCTTCATGACTTTCAGGTTGATGCCAAGCAAATCATCGCGGCTCATGCCGGGCTTGCGTGCAACACCAGCGGTGACGATGATGACGTCAGCGCCTGCGATATCGGCATAATCATTTGTGCCGGTGATTTTCGCGTCAAAACCTTCAACCGGGCCGCATTGCGACAGGTCGAGCGCCTTGCCCTGCGGAATGCCTTCAACAACGTCGAAAAGAACAACGTCGCCAAGGCCTTTTAACGCTGCGAGATGGGCGAGGGTGCCGCCGATATTACCGGCGCCGATGAGTGCAATTTTCTTGCGAGCCATGAAAAACTGTCCTTCCCTTAGGGCTTTATAGCGGAATTAGCGCGGCGTTACGCCGAATCGCTGTCGATAACAACCCAATAAAGGTCCAAAGTTAACGCTTTTTATGATAACAGTTCGCAATAGCGATAAGATGTAAAAACGGGCCGCTCAGTTGCCAGCAACCCTCCGCAACATTTCCATCCAGATGGGCACTTGGCCGTGAAATCCTTCTGCCCAGACACGTTCATCTAACCCATGCGCGCCTTCTTTCTGGCCGACAATACCCCATAGGCCACCAAAGCCATAAACGGGAATCCCCGCGGAGCGTAAAAATGCACCATCGGTTGCGCCCGCAGACTGAAAAGGCAAAACTGGCGCATTGGGGAAGCGTGTTGCGACCGCGGCCCGATAGGCGATCGTAATGTCATCGCGCATCGGAGATGGCGCAGTTTCAGGGGTTTGCGAACCTTCGACCGCAGTTACGGTGACATCCGGCCCCGAAAGCGATTGCAATTGCTGTCGGACGTCTTCAACTTTTACGCTTGGGAAAATGCGGCAATTCACATTGGCCTCGGCCTTTTGTGGCAAAGCGTTGGGAGCATGCCCACCCGATAGCATCGTTGCGACGCAACGTGTGCGCGTGCTTCCAGGGTCCATGGCCTCTAACAAATCGGCTGTTTCGCGATCTTGCGGGTCGTTAAGAAAGCGGCGCACAAGCTCCCCATATTGGCCGCTGTCACCCTTTGCGAGCATTTCGTAACTCGCGCGGGTGGCGTCGTTGATCATGGCCGGGAAACGATGATGCTCCACGGAGGTCAGCGCATTGGCCAGCGCATAAATGGCGTTGTCGGGTCGCGGAGCACTGCTGTGGCCGCCACGGTTAACCGCGGTCAATCGGAAGTCGGCGTAGGTTTTTTCGGCGATCTGGATGCCGAAACCTTCAACGCGACCATCGGGAAACACCGAACCGCCGCCCGCATCACCATTGAGTGCGTATTCCGCGTCAATCAGGTCGCGCCATTCACTCGCCGCGCGCCGTGCGCCATTGCCGGTTGTTTCTTCGTCCCCTGTAAACAGAACGATGATGTCGCGTGTTGGCTCGAACTTCTCAGCACGTAAATATTGCAGGGCGAGAATAATGCCGGTCAACGCCGCCTTATTATCGTTCGAGCCGCGGCCAAGATAATAGCCACCTTCTTCGCGGAACTTGAACGGCGGATTTTTCCAGTCGCTGGCGTTGGCGGCAACAACATCCATATGTGCCATCAGCAATATCGGCTTCTTACCCGAAGGTCTGGCGGCTGGCCAACGTGCAATCAGTGTCTGGGTATTGTCATGATCTTTGACGACAACGTTCGATATGCCGGCCTTGCGGAATTCCGCGGTCAATAAAGCGGTCAGCTTTTTAAATTCTGCAGGCTGTCCATCCACAGTCGGGATTTCGACAATCTTCGCGAACAGGTCACGTTCGGCGGCCTGTTTCGGATCGGGAGACTGCGCATGTGCTGCTGTAGTCAGTGCCAACACGCCCGCCGCGAATAATGCTTTGTATCCAATCATGTCTCTCTCCCCTTTTATGCAATGTTAACGCGCTCCATGCCCCTCCGCCAGATAATCTTCCGACTGCATTTCCATGAGCCGCGACACCGTTCGGTCAAATTCAAACCGTCCGTCGCCTTGCGGGTAAAGATGGTCTGGTTCTGCGTCGGCGCTTGCGAGAAACTTCACGCGATATTCGTAGAGTGCATCAATCAAGGTCACAAACCGAGCGGCCTCATTCCGATTATGCGGCCCTAATATCGGAATACCCACCATGATGACCGTGTGGAAACGCCGCGCAATGGCCAGATAATCCGCTGCGCCGCGTGCTTCGGCGCACAGTCGCTTGAACGAGAAAACGGCAACGCCTTTCAGCGCCTTTGGCACATGCAACATGCGTCCACCGCCTATATCCATTTCTAAGGTCGGCACATGCGCGCGATCTTCGGGTGGATAATCGGTCATCCGGAAAAATGTTTCGGATAAGGCAGCGGTCGCCTCTGGACCATTGGGAACGAGCCAGATTTTCGCGCTCCCCAATCGGTCCCGCCTGTAATCGGTTGGCCCATCAAGCGCGACGATATCAAGGCTATCCTTCACCAGATCGATAAAGGGCAGAAACAATTGCCGGTTGAGGCCGTCCTTATACAGGTCATCGGGGTGACGGTTCGACGTGGTAACGACGGTAACGCCGGCTGCGATCAACCCGGAAAATAGCCGCGACATGATCGCCGCGTCGGCCATGTTGTTGACTACCATTTCGTCAAAGCACAACAACCGCGTTTCGTCGGCCAGTGCCTCAACAATCGGCGGGATCGGGTCGCCTTCCTCCTTCACGCGCTCGGCCTTCAGCCGGGCATGGATGTCGAGCATGAATTCATGAAAATGCGCACGGCGCTTCCGTTTGATATGAACACTGTCGAAAAACAGGTCCATCAACATGGATTTACCACGCCCGACGCCGCCCCACAAATACAGGCCGCGCGCGGGGTCAGGTTTGCGGCCCAAGAAACGAAATATAACGCTGCCGCGTGGCGGAACGGCCTCTAGTTCGGCTTGAACCTTGGCGAGCGCGGCTATTGCGGTTGCTTGATCGGCGTCTGCCCGTAGCTCGCCAGCTGCCACGAGAGCATCATATCTTTGGGTGACACTAACCATGCGAAGCTTTATTTTTGTTTCCGCAGAGGCGCAGAGGATGCTGAGGGTTGGAGCAGCCTATCCGCTCTGCGTTCTCTGCGCCGCTGCGTGCAAACATCATCTTTTTGTCGGTTTACGGATCGTGCCGGAAAAGGCGGCGACGCGCAAATCGCCTTGCGAAACAATCCCGCGCATGAATAGTAATCGGCCGGTTTCCTTAAGCAGTTCAACCTCAGCCTCAAGCGGCTCACCAATCACCCCTGCGCCGATAAATTGCACAGATAGGTCCAGCGTAACCGCTGCGCCTGCCTCAATCAGGCCAAACATGCGTGACGCCCCGAACATGGCCACGTCGATAAAGCCCAAGGTGACACCGCCATGGACTGCATTGCGCAAATTGCTGTGTCGGTGTTCGGGATACATGCGCAGGCGGGCCTTGTTATCGCCCTCGCTGCGCACCAGCATTTTGCCAAGCACCGTACCATTGTAACGGCTAGCATCGGTCATCTGCCAGTTCAGCCAGCCCGGATTATCCGGATCAGGGCTGCTGTCAAAAGCGGGTGTATCCAACGGCAATCCTAAACGATCAGAGCCTAATGATGTAAACTAAACGCTTAAAGGTGGCGTTCGGCTACCATCTTTTTCGTTTCCGCAATGGCCTTGGCCGGGTTCAGGCCCTTGGGGCAGGCATTGGCGCAATTCATAATCGTGTGGCAGCGATAGAGACGGAAAGGATCCTCCAGCTCGTCCAAACGCTCACCCGTCATCTCATCACGGCTGTCGGCCAACCAGCGATAGGCCTGAAGCAAGATGGCTGGGCCCAAGAACTTGTCGCTATTCCACCAATAAGAAGGGCAGCTCGTCGAGCAGCATGCACACAAGATGCATTCATACAGGCCATCAAGCTTGGCGCGGTCTTCTGGTGATTGCAGACGCTCCTTACCCGATGGCTCGGGCGTTACCGTCTGCAACCAAGGCTTGATTGACGCATATTGCGCGTAGAAATGCGTGAAGTCAGGGACGAGGTCCTTGATGACTTCCATATGCGGCAGCGGGGTGATGGTCACTTCGCTTTTGCAATCTTCAATCGCGGTGGTGCAAGCCAAACCATTCTTGCCGTCGATGTTCATCGAGCAAGAACCGCAAATACCTTCGCGGCACGAACGGCGGAAGGTTAGCGACGAATCTTGCTCGCCCTTCATCTTGATCAGCGCGTCGAGCACCATTGGGCCGCAATTTTCGGTGTCCACCTCAAAGGTGTCGTACCGCGGATTCTCCCCGCTATCGGGATCATAGCGATAGACCTTGAATTTTTTGGTCTTACCGTTGGTTTTGGCGGCGTGAACAGTGCCCTTCTGGACTTTGCTGTTCTTGGGGAGAAAGAAATCGGCCATATCAATATCCTGTGGACTCTAACGACTTAATACTTCGTGTTGGGATAAGCCCTAACCAAGCGATTAAGCAATCACAAGCCCTCAACTGCGTCTTCTCTGGTTGCCTTTTCTGCAAGTCTGACACGCAGCTTGTCGATTTTGCGTCCGTCCATGTCCACAACTTCAAAGCGCCAGCCTTGATCCGTGAACGCTTCGCCTTCTTCAGGCAAATGTCGCAAGACATGCAGGACATGGCCCGCCGCCGTTGCGTAATCGCGATCTTCTGGCAAATCGATGCACAGAGCTTCCGCCATCGCGTCGGCTGACATTGATCCGGAAACAAGCATGGATCCGTCATCGAGCGTAATGATGTTGGGCGCGCTCCCTTGTGCTTGATCCGACGCAAATTCGCCTGCAATCGCGGCCAAAAGATCGTTTGGCGTCACAATGCCTTCGAAATGACCATATTCGTCATGCACCAAGAGCATCGGGACATCAGACGAACGCAGAATCTCCAGCGCGTCCATGGCATCCAGCTGATCAGGGATGATCTCGGCACGGCGCATCAATCTGCGGATATCGAGAACTTCACCGCGAATCTGCGCGGCAACAATGTCGCGCGATTGCACCACGCCAATGATATCGTCGCCATCTTCGCCGGTCACAGGCAGCCGCGTGTGGAGCGAATTCAACAGCGAATCGCGCACGGCCTCTTCGGATGCGTCGGCCGAAATGCGATCGACATCGGTTCGCGGCGTCATGACTTCACGCACGGGCCTGTCAGCAAGGCGTACGACGCCAGCGATGACCTTATGCTCATGCTCTTCAATGATTCCGGCATGCGTTGCTTCGGCAAAAATCATACGCAGTTCTTCGGCGCTCAACGCGTCGCGGGTGTCGCGGCGAAGCCCAAGTGCCCGAAATATCGTCGCGCTCGATTTATCGAGAGTCCACACGATTGGCGCAGTGATTCGTGCCAGCAACTCCATCGGGCCCGCCATGATGACAGCGATCCGTTCGGGCGCAATCAGCGCAAATTGTTTGGGCACCAGTTCGCCCACGACCAAAGACGCATAAGTTGTAATGCTGATGACGATACCAAAACCCAAGGTTTCGGACCATTCACGGTCGACACCCCATAAAGCAATACGATCGGCAACAGGCCCGCCCAAGGTCGATCCAGAATATGCGCCGGCAATGATACCAATCAGCGTAATGCCGATTTGAACGGTAGAAAGGAACTTGCCGGGATCACGGCCAAGCCGAAGGGCCGCATTAGCCCCGCGTTTGCCGTCTTCCGCCATGGCTTTCAACTTTGCCGTGCGAGCCGACACGATAGCGAGTTCCGACATCGCAAACACACCGTTTAAGGCGATAAGCGCTAATATGGTTGCGGCATCAAACCACGGGAAAGGATCAAGAGGTTCCATAAGGAGCTTTGCGCCATAGTGCCAAAAATGGGGGTTTGGCAACAAAATGCAGAAAAATGTGTTATGGTGAAATGATGCAACCGATTGAATAATAATCGCAGGTTCATCACGGGTGTTGTTAAGCGGCGCCCTAGTTGAAAGGGATAATAATGAAAAAGAACCAAATGATTGCGCTGACTCTCGTGGCAGCAATGCTTCCACTGTCGGCTTGTGTGACTGATCCTGAAACCGGGAATCGCACGATTTCCAAAGCTGCTATTGGCGGCGTCGGCGGGGCGCTTGGTGGCTATCTGCTTGGTGACTTAATCGGCGGACGTCGTGATCGCACGGAAAAGATTGTCGGTGCTGGCATCGGCGCATTGGCTGGCGCGGGCGCTGGTTATTATATGGACGAGCAAGAACGCAAGCTGCGCCAGCAAACCGCTGGAACCGGCATCAACGTCATTCGTGACGGCGACAATCTTGTTCTCGACATGCCATCAGAAGTAACTTTTGGCGTAGACAGCTCGAACATCGATGCTGGCTTCCGCAATACGCTTGACCAAGTTGCCGCGACACTGACCCAATATGAAAAAACCTATGTTGACGTGATGGGGCACACCGATTCTACGGGGTCAGACGCCTATAACCAGGCATTGTCGGAACGTCGTGCCTCTGCGGTTGCCGACTATTTGTCGTCACGCGGTGTGCAGTCGGCGCGCTTGGCAACCCGTGGTTATGGTGAAAGCCAGCCAAAGGCGAGCAATTTGGATGCAGCAGGCCGTTCGGCCAACCGCCGCGTTGAAATTCGCCTCGTACCAGTGACGCAGGGTTAATCCGCTTTAAACCGGAACACCTTGTAGCAATTTGGGCAGCGCGCCACTTTCGCCTCGCGCCTCGGCCATAAAAAAGGCCTTGGCCGGGGCAGCGCGCTGCACCATTGCCATCCCGAAACGCCGCACCGCTGACGCCGTTTTGCCTGGGATAGAAAACAGCCGGTTCAACCCGTCCGTGGACACCGCGATCAGCAACGTGTCGATGCTGCGCCATCGGCCATAACGGTCCAGTAACTGTGCGTCACCAAAGTCTAAGCCAAGCCGCATGCCGTCTACCAAAACCTCCGTCAGCGCGGCCACGTCCCGTAGACCCAAATTGAGGCCCTGACCTGCAATCGGGTGAATGCCGTGCGCACTGTCGCCAATCAGCACGAGCCGTTCAGCGGTAATCGATGCGGCGTGGTGGAAACCTAACTTATAGGATGACAAGGGCGCGGACAATTCAACCTTGCCCAATATGCCGCCCATGCCCTTTTCAAGTTCAGCAGCATAGCCCCGCGGCGATAGCTTTAGATAACCAGCAGCATCCTTCGATTCGACGGACCAGACCAGCGCCGAACGATGGCGTCCATTGTCGTCATCCAACATAGGAAGAACGGCAAATGGCCCCGTAGGGTAAAAGATTTCATAGGCGATATTGTTGTGCGGCAACTCATGGTAGATTGCGCCAACGATGGCGTGATGGTCATATTGCCAGTGTGCGATGTGAATCCCCGCTTCTTCGCGTGTCTCACTCCTGCGGCCTTCGGCAACGATCATCAGGTCTGCGGTCAATATTTTTCCGCCTTCAAGCATTACCGTCGCTGCACCAGCATCGCGCGATTTGCTTATGATGTTGGCAGGCATATGAAGTTGAATCGCGGCATGTTCTTGCGCTGCCTTGTAAAGCACACCGCGCAAATAGCGGCTTTCAAACATCTGGCCTAAAAATCCGTCATCTTCGGCAGGTGCAAAATCCAAAGACCCGGGTTTCAGGCTGTCGCTTACCCAGATCTTCTCAATTGGACAGCCTTTGCCGGCCAATGCACCGCCAAGTCCCATCGCTTCAAACAACTTGTAGCTTGAGCTTGAGATCGCAAAAGTGCGGCCATCATAGCCCGCGTCAAGCATGCCGGCTTGATCGGCGCGGTCGATGACATGGCTGGTGATGCCTTGCGAAGCGAGCGCTAGAGCTTGGGTAAGGCCAATGAGGCCGCCACCGATAATGATTACGTCTGCCTTGTTTTCCATGCATCGCTTATGCCGCAAGGAAGCGCGGGATTCAAAGGAGGATTTTGACCGTATCAAACCAACCATGTTCCCCTTTTGCCCTGTAATACTTGACGAGGAGTCCGCCGAAGCCGAAAAGGGGCGCATTCGGTCCTTTGCGACTTCATAGATATTGGCATTCGTAACATGGCCTCGCGCGTTTCTAAAATACCTTCCAAATCGAACATGGCCAATTGGCGTCACATGATGCGTGCCTCTTTGATTCGCAGCGGTGCGTTGTTTGGTGCGGCCGCTTTAGGTCTGTTTGCGATATTTTATGGACTGGCAGTACTTAGCTATTCGGCAGGCGACGCCGCATATAATAGCGCAGCAGCGGACGTGCAGCACAACTGGATGGGGCAAAGTGGAGCCTATGTCGCAGACGCGATGCTGTTTGTGTTCGGCGTGCCAGCAATCTTCCTATTGCCGCTGATGCTTGTGTTTGCGCGGCGCTTGTGGCGCGACGTTCCGCAGCCGCAGTGGAAACGGCAACTGACACTATGTCTGATCGGCATGCTGCTGATCGGCTTTGGCATGGCCTATTGGCAACATGGCAGTGACATCGGCCTTCCAGCTGGATGGGGCGGGGCAATTGCGTTATTATTGGACAATGCCGCCAGCGCGTTGGTGGGACAAATCGACGGTTTTTTCGGGACTTTGCTGAGGGTTTTTTTGATACTCGGTTCGCTGGCGGGCGGGGTGGCGTTGGTCATTCGTTCGCTGCAATTGGAACGGCCATTGTTGCGTATCCCGACACTTGCAATGCCCAGGTTCGGAGGCACCAACGGCGACGTTTCGGCTTTTGACAGCGATGATCTGCCTGCACCGCAGATTGTTGAGCCCAAGCCGCCACGCAAAGCGGTTGAACCTGATCAGCGTAAACCGCCAGTAATTGAGGACCGGACGCTCGCGCCGAAAAAAGCGGCTTTTTCAACGGGTGCACGGCAGGGAGATTTCTTTGGCAGCTTCACTTTGCCATCGCTTGAGTTGCTAGATCCGCCACCAGCAATTTCGGTGCCCAAGCTCGACAAGGCGGCGCTCGAAGCCAATGCGCGGCTGCTTGAGTCAGTTCTCGACGACTTCCATGTGAAAGGGCAGATTGTTGCTGTACGCCCTGGCCCGGTCGTAACCATGTACGAACTTGAGCCAGCAGCGGGGATCAAATCAAGCCGGGTCATTCAATTGGCGGAGGACATTGCACGCAACATGTCCGCACTGTCGGCGCGAGTTTCGACGATACCGGGCCGGACCGTGATGGGCATTGAGCTTCCCAATGCGCATCGTGAGGCTGTGGTCTTTCAGGAAATGGTCGGCTCGGACGCGTTTGCCGAACAAAAGGGCGCGTTGCCGATCATCTTGGGCAAGAATATCTCTGGCGATCCCGTCATTGCCGACCTTGCGCCAATGCCGCACTTGTTGGTCGCAGGGACGACTGGTTCGGGTAAATCGGTTGGCCTGAACTGCATGATTTTGTCGCTGCTATATCGCCTGACACCAGACCAGTGCCGGATGATTATGATCGATCCCAAGATGCTTGAATTGAGCAGCTATGACGATATCCCGCATCTGCTGTCGCCTGTGGTGACGGAACCCGCCAAAGCCATTCGCGCGCTGAAATGGGCGGTCGAGCAGATGGAGGAGCGTTACCGGATGATGTCCTCGCTTGGCGTGCGCAACCTTGCGAACTTCAACGAAAAAGTGCGCAACGCCAAGGCCAAGGGCGCGCCATTGGGCCGTAAGGTGCAAATCGGTTACGACCCGATGACTGGCCAACCGCAATATGAGGAGGAAAGCCTCGCTTACGAACCGATGCCGCAGATTGTGATCATCGTCGACGAGTTGGCGGACCTTATGATGACGGCTGGTAAGGAGGTTGAATTCCTGATCCAGCGTCTGGCGCAAAAGGCGCGGGCGGCCGGCATCCACTTGATCATGGCCACACAGCGCCCCTCGGTCGATGTTATTACAGGCGTTATCAAGGCGAACTTGCCGACGCGGATTTCTTTCCATGTGACCTCCAAAATCGACAGCCGGACGATCTTGGGTGAACAAGGCGCTGAGCAGCTGCTTGGTAAGGGTGACATGCTGTATATGGCTGGTGGCCGCGGGCTTACCCGTATTCACGGGCCGTTTGTTTCTGACGATGAAGTGCGGCGGGTGGCTGACCATTGGCGCGGTCAGGGGCAGCCTGAGTATATCCAGGCCGTAACCGAGGAGCCTGAAGACGGCGGTTTCGACTTTGGCGGCATGGGCGGCGATGACAGCGAAGAAGACTCGCAATATCGCAAGGCGTGCCAGATTGTGTTCGAAAGCCAAAAGGCATCGACAAGCTGGATTCAGCGGCAACTGCGCATTGGCTATAACAGTGCGGCGCGGCTCATCGATCGGATGGAAGAGGATGGCTTCATCAGCGCGCCTAACCATATCGGCCGCCGCGAAGTGCTGCGCGACCGGAACGGCGACCCAGTATAAGCGTTAAGACGGGGTTCAAGGCCATGCGGTTAATGGTCAATGCAACCTCTCCCAAGGAACCAAGAATGACCTTTTCAAAATATGCCCTGTTGTTTGCGCCGATTGCGCTTGTCGCGACCGCTCCGACAACGGCGCAGTCCTCGTCCGAGCAGATGGCACGCGTGGTGCAGCACATGAAAGCTGTGGGAACGATGTCGGCCACTTTCACGCAGACAGACCGGAGCGGCGGAACGCTATCGGGTAAATTGCTGTTGAAGCGACCGGGGCAAGTGCGGTTTGAGTATCAGAAAGACGTACCGATGCTGATCGTTGCTGATGGTCGCGCGCTGACAATGGTCGATTATGAGGTCAAACAGGTCCAACGCTGGCCGATCAGGAACAGCCCGCTCGCTGCCTTGCTTGACCCGGGTCAGGATCTTGCGCGCTTTGGCAAGATACTTCCAACGTCCAACAACGACGTTGTCAGCGTTGAAGTTCGCGATCCAAAGCGCCCTGAATATGGCACCATCACTATGATCTTCGTAAACAAACCCGGCGCGCCGGGCGGATTGACCTTGAATGGGTGGGTGGCGTTAGATTCCAAAAACAATCGGACCACCATTCGACTCAACAACATCACCTATAATGGCGCGATCGCAAAAAATGCCTTCACTTGGAAAGACCCGCGGCCCGTTAGGCGAAAATCTTAAATCGGGCGATGAACGGATGCTGACTACCGACAAGCCGCAGGATATGACCGGTCTGTTCATCTGAACGACAGGAAAGTCATAGTATAAAAATCCTTGTCAGCGGCTGAAAGTTCGTGTGGTTTTCCCCCTGTTGCCCACGACAATAAATCATCGCTGATATCCGCGTGACGAACGCAAGCTTAGCCCTCATCCCAAATGCCCCCGGGATGAGGGCTTTGCTTTTTTGGGGCAAATGGCTTCGCTGACTTGCTCATGACGCTTCAGGCATCTAGGGCCATTTATCTATGTCCCAGACCATTCGTATCGCCTCGTGGAATATAAACTCGGTTCGCGCCCGCATCGACATTGTTGAGCGGTATTTAAAAGAGGAAGCGCCCGACGTTCTGTGTCTCCAGGAAACGAAGGTCATCGACAGCCTGTTTCCAGAAGGGCTGTTCCGTCAATTAGGGTATCGCCATTTCGTCGTCAACGGCATGCCGATGCACCATGGAGTGGCAATCGTCAGCAAGTTGCCGTTGATCAACCGCAGGGTCGAGGATTGGCAAGCCAACGGCGAAGCGCGCCATATTGGTGCTGAATTAAACATCGATGCCGCCAAGGGCGTGAGAATTGACAATGTCTATATTCCCGCTGGTGGCGAAGTGCCCGACAGTGAAGTCAATTCCAAATTCGGCCAGAAACTGGCCTTCTTAAAACGCATGGCTGAATGGTCGCAGAATGTTGCGCAACCGACAATCCTGACGGGCGACTTCAACGTGGCGCCGCTTGAGCAAGATGTCTGGAGCCATAAGCAATTGGTCAATGTGGTCAGCCACACCCGCGTTGAAATTGAACATCTCGCAGAAATTCAGGCAGCAGCGGACTGGGTGGATGTTGCCCGGCATTTTGTCGACCCGTCGAAGAAGCTCTATACATGGTGGAGTTACCGCGCGCAGGATTGGGAGACATCCGACCGAGGACGCAGACTTGACCATATGTGGGTGACGCCAGATTTGAAGGAAAAGGCAAAGGCGCATATCGTCCACAAACATGTGCGCGGTTGGGGCAAACCATCCGACCATGCGCCGATCGTTACGGAATTCTCCTTTTGAGCGGCAGCAGCGCAGCGTTGGGTGACTCGCGCCGCGCGGCAATGGCGATTGATGCCTTGCGCCGTGGCTGGCCAGTCACAGTCCAGCACGCCGGCCAGTTACTGACCCTGTTGGCTGTCGAAACCGCGCAGGACATTTCCGGCGTGCATGCCATATTGCTCTCGGCAAGCCGTGCTGCAACGCTGAAATTGACCAACCAGCGCGCGGCAGCGGATGGTGACCTTCCGGTGCTTATAAAGGCACCCACTGATCTCGACCTCAGACTTGCGCTGGCGGTTGCTGACCCCAGCCTCGATTTGGCTTACCCCATGAAGGGGCCCTTTGCAGCGTTGGCACTCCCTGACGGGCCCTCAGCGACAGCAGCGATTGAACTGGCGCGACTGGCAGGTTTGCTTCCGGCGTTTCTGGTGTTGCAGGAGGAAAGCGACAACCCGGTTTGCGTCAGTCCGCAAGATGTCGCCGCATTCGATGATAGCGGTGCCTTGCGTATTGCTGCCCGCGCCAAGCTGCCCGTCGCTGCGAATGCCGAGGCTGAGATTGTGGCTTTTCGGACAGCCGTCGATGCGTCCGACCATGTCGCCTTGCTCATGGGCACCCGCGATTCTTCGCCGCCTGTGGTCCGGCTTCATAGCGAGTGTCTGACTGGCGATGTGCTTGGCAGTCTGAAATGTGATTGCGGACCACAATTGCATGAAGCGTTGCAGCAAATTTCTGACGCAAATTGGGGGATATTATTATATCTGCGGCAAGAAGGTCGCGGTATTGGCCTCATCAACAAGCTGCGCGCTTACGCGCTTCAGGATCAAGGCTTCGATACCGTTGATGCCAACACGCGGCTTGGCTTTGCAATTGATGCGCGTGACTTTTCGGTAGCAGCGCGCATGCTGCAATTACTTGGCGTAGAACGGGTTCGCCTGCTGACCAACAACCCTGAAAAGGTCGAGGGTTTGCAAAGCGCAGGCGTCACGGTTGACGAACGGCTACCCCTCAAGATCGCGGCCAATCCGCACAATGCGCACTATCTTGAAACCAAGAAAAGCCGTACTGGCCACGCACTTTAGGCATTTTTAGAATGGCCGGGGCTGTCCGCGCGGATCTCCGCGCGCCTCTCCACGTGGATCCCCTTGCTCCGGTGCAGGCCGCTGGTCGCGCCGGCCGCCGAGCGCGCGCTCGATAAAGTCTTCATCAAGCGGTTCTGGTTCTGTTGTCGGCGCGAGGTTCGGGTCTTCAATTATGGGTGCGCCCTCAATCGGCATGCCGTTTTCATCATATAACAGCAATTCCTCTTCGCCGGCCAGCAACGGATCCTCTTCCTCAAGCCGTTCAGGGAACGTGACCTCAGTCGCGAATTTCTCCACCGGACGTCCAGCGACAGCAACCCGCATAAACGCCGCCCAAGCCTGTGCAGGGGCGCGTCCTCCTTCAAGGCCGCCAATGGACCGCGCATCGTCGCGACCCATCCACACGCCCGTCGTAAGGCCGCTGGAGAAGCCCAAGAACCACCCGTCCTTGTTGCTTGAGGTCGTACCCGTCTTGCCAGCGACCGGTCGGCCGATATTGGCTGCCCGTCCGGTACCCGTGGCGACAGCGGTCTGCATTAAATCGGTCATTGCGCCTGCAACCCAGTCGTCGACCAACTGGACGGAACTGGATGGCCTGGCCGCATAAAGAAGTTCGCCGTCGATCGTCGTGACCTTTGAAATGCCGTAAGGTGTCACATTGCGCCCACCGGCCGCGACCGCCGCAAAAGCCTGAGTCATATCGATCACGCGCGCTTCTGATGTTCCAAGCACCATCGACGGTAATGTATTAACAGGCGTGGTGATCCCGAACCTGCGCGCCATATTGGCAATGCTGCTGGTACCGACTTCCTGCCCGATTTGTGCTGCGACGGTGTTTTTTGAATACGCAAAGGCCGTGCGAAGCGAAATCTCGCCGGCATAGCTTCCACCGCTATTTTTGGGTTGCCAGCCCTCGATTTCAACGGGCTTATCCTCGACCATGTCTTCTGGACGATAGCCTGCTTCCAAAGCGGTCAGGTAAACGAACAGCTTCCAAGCCGAACCCGGTTGACGGACAGCGGTAACCGCGCGGTTGTAGTTGCTCGTCACATAATCGGTGCCACCAACCATCGCCTTCACCGCGCCGTCGCGATCAATCGATACAAGCGCACCTTGCGCACCCCGCGGGGCGTTGTTTGCAACGGCTGCAGTTGCGGCGCGCTGCATTTTTAGGTCAAGCGTCGTCCACACATCGATTGGCTTTTCGGTTTCATCAATAAGGCCGTCCAACTGCGGCAAAACCCAATCGGTGAAGTATCGTACACTGTCTTGCGGAGATTCCGCGGCCAGTTTTACTTCGGCCGGTTCGACGCTCGCGGCCTGGGCTGCAGTGATCATGCCTGCATCCTGCATGACTTCCACCACAACCGTGGCCCGATCTAGGGCAGCCTGCGCATCAGCAGTGGGTGAATAGCGCGAAGGTGCTTTTACAAGACCTGCGATAATGGCGGCTTCGGCAAGGCTGATATCTTCGGCGCCGTGGTCAAAAAATCGTCGGCTAGCAGCATCGACGCCATAAGCGCCGCCGCCGAAATAGACCTTGTTTAAATAAAGCTCAAGAATCTGGTTCTTGGAAAATTTGGTTTCCATCGCGAGCGCAAGGATGATTTCGCGGATTTTCCGGCCAAATTCCTTGTTGTTGTTGAGGTAAATGTTGCGCGCCAACTGCTGGGTGATGGTTGAGCCACCTTGAGTCCAGCGACCTTCAACCGAGCGCACATAAAAAGACCGTGTTATGCCAATCGGGTCGACGCCGGGGTGCATATAATATCGCCGGTCTTCCACCGCCACCATTGCATCCTTCATCTCGGACGGCAGTTGGTTGATGGTAAGCCAGCGTCCAAAACTTGGTCCAAGCGATTGAATGACCGTGCCGTCGGCTGCGCGCACGCGAATCATCTGGCCATTAGGAGAGGCCTTTAGGTCTTCAAAACTGTCTATTTCGCCACGGGCAATCGCGACAAAGATGCCAAGGATCATGATACCGACCAACGTGGCAATAACGCCCGCTTTGACGATACGTAAAATCCACGTTCCCATTGGGCTACGTTGTTTCGAAATTTTGCGCGCGGGTGCCATGGCCCGGGTGTTAACCAGTACCGGACTCGCCGACAAGCGCGTTCTTATTCAGGGTCGAAAGCAAGCGCGGCGCTGTTGATGCAGTATCTAAGGCCAGTTGGCCCAGGGCCGTCGGGGAACACATGGCCCAAATGCCCTTCACATGCGGCACAGCGCACTTCTATGCGCACCATGCCGTGTGACACATCACGGTGTTCTTCGACCGCCTCGGTCGCGGCAGGTGCGGTAAAGCTCGGCCAGCCGGATCCGCTGTCAAATTTCGTGTCTGATGCGAACAAGGTTGTCCCGCAGCCTGCGCAGCGAAATTCACCTTCGCGCTTCTCATCGGTCAGCTCCCCAGCGAACGCCCTTTCGGTGCCAGCCTCACGCAGGACATGATATTGCACCGGATCTAACTCTGCGCGCCATTCGGCATCGGATTTGATAATTTTGTCCATGGAAGAAGCACCTTTCGAACAGATGATGTGGGGTCAGTGGCAAAGCGGTTCAAGGCGTAACCTTAAGAGTTATTTTACCATGATCCAGTTAAGGCAGACACGCTATGACAGGACCAGGTCATAAGCTGCGCGCTGTGGGAGCGTTGGGGCTATTGCCGTTGCTATTGGCGGCGGGTGACGGAGCATGCCTGTTGTGCGCGCGTGACGCGTCCCCTTCGGCGCCAATCGTCGACCGCAGCGCGCCACTATCTATCGAGATAACAACCAAGTTGGATTTCAGCCGTGCAGCTCTGCCTGCGTCAGGCGGCGGCCAGATTGAGCTTGATCCCCAAAGTGGGAACAAGCGCGTCAATGGCGGCATGGTCGACTTGGGCGGTGCAGCCTTGGCCGGAACCGCCATAGTACGCGGCGAACCGGGGCGTGCGGTGCGGATCGACATGCCGAGCAGTGCACAGATGACCTCCCCTGCGGGCGGCACCGTTGACATTACGGGCTTGCGGACTGACATCATTAATGGCGGGCGGCTGGATTCCACCGGGCGCCTCGAATTTTCATTTGGCGGCACATTAACCGTGCGCGGCCATGTTGCCGGGACATTCCGCGCGCGTATACCGATTACCGCCCAATATCAGTGATTAGGCAAGCCGCGCCGCCGCGCGTGCAATGCGGACCAGTTCTTCTTCCAATATGGTCGCCCCAAGCCCCTCACGGACGTGCATCAGCTTTGATTCAACCTCAAGCAAATGGCTGTTCAGTCCAGCCAAACGCACCGATGGCCAGCGACCCAATTGTTGCGCGAAACTGTCGGCGTCTTTCCAGAATATCGAACGTGTGGCCTTCACGACCGCGCCGGGATTTGCCCCATTATCCACCTTCGTACGCATCGCGGCGAGCATCGTCACACGGCGCTGCATCGCGCGGACGATGCGGATGGCATCTACACCCAAGTCACGCGCGGCGGCCAGTTCGCGGCCAGTCCCACGCAAATCTCCACCCATGACAACCTGGACGAGCCCGTTGACATTCTCTTCACCGGTTTCGGCCGATAGGGCTTCAAAAACGGGCACTTCAACGGTGGCAGGGCGTTGCGGTGATGCGTCATAGTATAAAGCCAGCTTTTCAATCTCAGCCTGCGCGAGCTTGCGGTCTTGTCCGGTATAACGCGCTATGCGCGCCGCCAATGGCCGATCGATTTTCAACCCCGTCGTCGCCGCAAAGGCCATAACCGCCGCGGCGGCATCGCCCTCTTCGGGTAGATAACAAATGTGCGCAATGGCGCGGGGATGCGCTTCGGCCAGCTTGCGCAATTTGCTGGCTTTGGTGAGGTTGCCGGCGGTGGCGATGACTGGGCTTATGTCGCCTTCCATCGCGAGCAAATTCTCGACAGCAGCCAGCCCTTCCTCGCGGCGGAAGTTCAGGCGGATATGCCTTTTGTCGCCGAACAACGATAGCGCAGACGCCTCATCGGCCAATAAGGCAGGATCGTTGCGGATCCGGTCGCTATCGATATCGATTCGTTCTGAACCAGCCAATTGCGCGGTCATTTGTCCGGCGATGTCGGCCACGGCCGATTCATCCTGGCCAAATATGAAAAAGAGGCGGACATCCGGGCGTGCGCTGATGGCACTTATAAAGCTGCGTTCTTTGGCGTTGCTCATTCGCCGCGGGCGTAAATCGAAAGCCGAGTGACGATTTGATCTGCAACCTTTTGCGTCAGATTTTCAAGTGCGCTGTTCTCGCCAGCGATCGTTGCATATTCCGAACTGACGACGTCAATACCGGCGTCCGACCCGGCGGTTGCATCAAGCACGGTTTCGCCCGTGGCAATGGCGACCAATTGATAGCGCGCACGCAATGTCCGGCGTTCGCGCGTAACAGTGTCATCAGCGCGGACGCCGAAGCCTTCGATCTGGTCATCCAACACAACAACCAAGCGAAACTGTGCCGTGCCGGCCTCTTTCCCGCCCAATCGATCATTCAGGGCGTTGCGCATCAGCCAACCGCTTTTGCCTTCGATTGGCGGCACAGTGATCGTTCCAAGCGTACTCGCAACCGCACCTTTTGACCCGCCACTGTACAATGGTTGCAATCCACAAGCGGGCAGCATGAAAGCGAGCATCAAAGGGGCGAAGAAACGGTTCATAGGACGATGTTGACCAGCCTGTCGGGAACGACGATGATTTTCTTGATATCGCCGCCGTCAATCGCATGCTGAACCTTTTGACTGGCGAGCGCAAGCGCCTCCATCTCGGCTTGGGGCAGGCCCTTGGCAACGGTTAGCGTATCGCGCAATTTGCCCCTGACCTGAATGGCGATCGTGACCTCGTCTTCCTCAAGCAATGCCGGGTCAACCTCTGGCCAATCAGCGTCAGCAATCAAGCTTCCGGAACCAAGCTGGGTCCAAGCTTCTTCGGCCAAATGCGGCACCATGGGTGAAGACAGCAAGACGATCGTGCGAATGGCAGCATCGCGGCTGGCCGATGGGGCAGCTTTTTCGATGGCATTGGCAAGGTCGTAAATCTTGGCCACGGCTTTGTTGAAGGCGAGTGCCTCGATATCGGCGCCGACGCCAGCAATCACCTGATGCGTTTTGCGGTCCAATGCCTTGTCTGTGCCTTGTGTACCGCTCACTTGCGATGTTAGGCGCCACAAACGCTGCACAAAGCGCCAGCAGCCCTCAATGCCCGCTTCGGACCATTCGAGATCGCGTTCGGGCGGGCTGTCGGACAGCATGAACCAGCGGACCGCATCGGCGCCATATTGGTCAACGATGTCATCGGGATCGACGACATTTTTCTTGGACTTCGACATTTTTTCGATCCGGCCAGCGACGGCAGGCGCGCCGCTGTCGATGATCGTCCAGATGTCGCCTTCGCGCCGCACCTGATCGGGGCTCAGCCAACTACCTTTGTCGTTCTGGTAGGTCTGGTGCGTGACCATGCCTTGGGTAAACAAAGACGCAAATGGCTCTTTCACGCCAATCAAGCCAATATGGTTAAGCGCGCGCGTCCAGAAACGGGCATAGAGCAAGTGCAGAATCGCATGCTCGACGCCCCCAATATATTGGTCAACCGGAAGCCATTTTTCCGCAACCGTGCGGTCAAATGGCTTGTCATGCGGCTGACTGGCAAAGCGGATGAAATACCAGCTGGAATCGACAAAGGTATCAAGCGTGTCGGTTTCGCGCCGGGCGGGTAGGCCGCAGCTTGGGCAATCAACCTTGCTGAAGGTTGGGTGGCGATCAAGCGGGTTACCGGGAATGTCGAAGCTGACATCTTCTGGCAATGTCACGGGCAGTTGGTCGTCTGGCACGGGAACTGCGCCACAGGTCTGGCAATGGATGATGGGAATTGGCGTTCCCCAATAACGCTGACGCGAAACGCCCCAGTCGCGCAGGCGATATTGCGTCTGGCCAACACCCCAACCTTCGGCCTGCGCCTTGGCGATCACATCGGCCTTGGCCTGATCGATGGTCATGCCATCCATCCAGTGTGAATTGACGATTGTACCGGGGCCGGTGAAGGCGACATCGCCTTTAAAATCACTGTCGGTTAGATCACCATCGGCAACAACGCGCGTCACGGGTAAGTGATATTTGCGGGCGAAATCAAGATCGCGCTGGTCATGCGCCGGGCAGCCAAAGACCGCGCCAGTGCCATAGTCCATTAGCACGAAATTGGCCACATAGACGGGCAAATGCCAGCTCGCATCCAATGGATGCTCAACCGTGAGGCCAGTATTAAAGCCACGCTTTTCAGCGGTTTCTATGTCAGCTGCTGTCGTCCCGCCCTTGCGGCATTCCTCGATGAAGGCCTGCAAATCGGGCGCATTGGCGGCCACCTTTTGCGCCACCGGATGGTCGGCTGCAATTGCGACGAAACTTGCACCGAACATCGTGTCAGGCCGCGTCGTAAACACATCGATACCGCCATTCCCGCCGGGAAAGCGAAAAGTGCATTTCAGCCCCTGCGATTTCCCAATCCAGTTTTCCTGCATCAGCCGCACCTTGTCGGGCCACTGGTCAAGCGTGCCAAGACCGGTGAGCAATTCGTCGGCAAAGTCAGTGATTTTCAAAAACCACTGGCTCAGCTTGCGGCGTTCAACCGGCGCCCCTGACCGCCAACCCTTGCCATCGATAACTTGCTCATTGGCGAGCACGGTCATGTCAACCGGATCCCAGTTCACAGCGGATTCTTTCCGGTATACCAGGCCAGCGGCGTACAATTTCAAGAACAAGGCCTGTTCATGGCCATAATATTCCGGTTCGCACGTCGCGAGTTCGCGCGTCCAGTCAATCGCGAAACCAAGACGTTTCAACTGCGCTTTCATGTTGGCGATGTTGTCGCGGGTCCAACCGCCCGGATGGACATTCTTTTCCATCGCCGCGTTTTCGGCTGGCATGCCAAAGGCGTCCCATCCCATGGGGTGCAACACCTCATGCCCGGTCATCCGCTTGTAGCGCGCCAGGACATCGCCCATTGTGTAATTGCGGACATGGCCAATGTGGATGCGGCCCGACGGATAAGGAAACATCTCAAGGACATAAGCGCGTGGCTTGGACGAATTGTCATCCGCGACGAAGCTGCTGCGTTCTTCCCAAATCTTTTGCCACCGCGCGTCGGCGACGTGCGGGTTGAAACGCTCTACATTCGACATAGAAATTACCCGGTGATGGACGACCGACGAAGGTCACGTGCCTTGGTGAGGATGATTGCTTCAAGCTTTTGCACAGTCGCAGCCCGCAATGGCGCCGCAACCCATTGCCCATTTTGCGAGACTTCGCGGCTGCCGGCAACGCGCAGGGCGTCGGCACGCAGGTCTTGGTCAAGGATTGAAACGGTGAGCTTCACACGCTCGCCAGGGCTTTGCGGGTTTACATACCAGTCGGTTACAATCACGCCGCCCGACGAGTCGGTTTGCAACAATGGCATGAACGACAAGGCGTCCAGTGATGCGCGCCACAAATAGCTGTTCACGCCAATGGTGGTGACTTGGCTTGCCGCAAGGTCAGCCTGCGGACGTTCCCTGCCGCCACAGCCGGAAAGCAGGCCTAAGCTGATTAAGCTGCCGGTCGCAACGATGAGTGCCAGGCGAGTGGTGCGCATAAAATGTCCTTGAACAATGAAATATCGGAAACCTCTATAGCGGCTTGCTGTCGGGGGCAAGCTTTCTGGCTGCTGAACAGCGCGCAATTAATGCTGCGGTCAGCTTTAATCCGCTATGGAATTGTGGACATCATGCAACATGTGGACATAAATCGTGTTATTGGCATGATAATGAAGTTACGCCTCTTTTGAATCCCCAAAATGAAGCGTATAGCTGAGCAGAGTAAAAAAGAATCGACCTAAACAAGGCCATGAATGTGAAGCGGGTGCAGAAAAGGAAATATGCGACGATTGCAGCAGCTTTGCTTGCAACGGGTTCGCTTGCCCTTTCGCCGATGATTGTTCCTGCCTTTGCCGCGAAATCATCTGGCCAGGAACAAGAGGTTGCGCCTTCATGGATCGCGATGTTCACGCCTGCTGGCGGCGATAGCGTTCTTGCTCAAAAATTCTCGGCCACACAAATCGCACCAAATGCACGGTTCCCCTTTACCCCGGCAAGTGCTGGTGAAGGCCGCAGCCGCACGATCACCGTGGCTGCACGCGCCAATTCGCGCTTGACCGCCGGCGCCGTGTCCATCCGCAATGTCATCGCGCCGAGCGAAGTTGGGGCTGGCAAGGGGCTTCGTCTGGCTGCTGTAGATTATCGTCTGACCGCTTCTAAGGGTTGGCAGGATTTCACCTTGCCCAAGGCACAGGCCCGCGCCGCAAGGACGCCTTTGAGCGATCTTGGCAAGGGCGGCTTCCGTCTTGACGATTCGGCGCAGAAGCCAAGCAAGTTCAGCACCAATATCAAATTGGACCAGAACACAGAAACGGCCCCGCCTGCACGCGGCAGCGCGGCATCTGGCGACTATAAGCTGGACGTCGGCGGAAGTTTCTCCATTAGCCGCAAGATCGACGTTACCGCCGGTGTTCGTTACGCAAGTGAAAATGACCGCGTCATTCCCTTGGCCGATAACCGCAAGGACAGCGAAGCTGTCTATGTCGGAACCAAAATCCGCTTCTAAGCGGTCTTTTTCCTGAAAGCATCAATCGCTGCCCAGCCATGGACCATATATGGGTTGAGCGATTTCGCGTTTTGACGAGTCATGCCGCCCAGGGCGATAACGCGTTTTGACCCAGCCAGTTCTGCGAGCCGCTGAAACATAAACGGACCAAGCGGCCGCACGCCCGGATGGCTGTTGGTGGCGAAAAGCGGCGAGAGGAATAACAGGTCAGGTTGGCTTGGCTTTACGCGCGCGATCTCGCGGGGACCGTGGACTGGTGCACTATGCAATAACTTGGTTTGGCCGCGGCTGCGTTGATGAAAGCCGTCGGCATGCCAGCGCAATGCCGTTCGTTCATCCCCTGCGAGCAGCAAGACATGCCCCCGCCGCCGGCAAATCCGAAGCACTTGAGTAAACAATTTGCGACGTTGCTGGGTAGCCAAATGATAATGGCGGAAAACCACACCTGACCGCGATGGTAGTCGCTGAATAGCGGGCAACAGGTCGTCGCCAAAACGCGCATCGGTCATCAGCCAGATTTTCGGCAAGGGGTGGCTTCGCGGCATGCAACTGCCTATAGCGACGCGCTATGCAGGAAGCGACACCAGAAACATCGGCCGACCGTTTGACGGCCATCCGCACGCGTATGACGGCCGCCGCCAAATTGGCGCGCCGTCCAGCCGAGAACATTCACCTCATCGCCGTGTCGAAAACGCGGTCGGTTGAAGACATTGAGCCGCTCATTCTTGAGGGCCAAATGCTCTTTGGCGAAAACCGAGTTCAAGAGGCCGCAAGCAAATGGCCAGCGCTTAAGGAGCGGCACGGGGGCATTGAGCTGCACCTCATCGGCCAGTTGCAATCGAACAAAGCGGAGGAAGCAGTCGCGCTATTTGACGTAATCCACTCTGTCGACCGGCTTTCGCTGATAACCGCGCTGGGCAAGGCGATGCAAAAGCTTGAGCGGGCGGTGCCTTGCTTCATTCAAGTCAACATCGGCGCTGAGGAGCAGAAGGGCGGTTGTTCGACTGCAGAGCTGCCAGATTTGCTGAAGGCTGCGCAGGATGCCGAGATTCCAATCGCTGGCCTGATGTGCATTCCGCCTGCTGATGTTGAGGCAGCGCCCTTCTTTGCGCTCTTGGCCGAACTCGCCGCGCGGCATGACTTGCCGCAACTGAGCATGGGTATGTCCGATGACTTCGAAACCGCCGTCATGTTGGGTGCAACGCATATTCGCGTTGGCACTGCCTTATTTGGTCAGCGCCCCAGCCTTGTTTAAGGCAAAACGCGCATAGCCCGC
>JAZKGS010000051.1:37053-40380 GCA_040385805.1 Pseudomonadota bacterium
TGCCTTATTTGGTCAGCGCCCCAGCCTTGTTTAAGGCAAAACGCGCATAGCCCGCCTGCGTGGCGACCAAGGCTTCGGCCACCTCGCCATTTGCCAGGTCGCAGGCCTTCAGGATCGCCACATCCTGCACATCCAACCCGCCGGTCAGCGCGCCAAAGGCAGGCATGATCATCTTACGCGGGGTTTTGACAAAGCACCGCCGTGCGACCATGCGCCCACGCAGCACTTGCCGGAACTTCGGATGAAAGTGTCCCGAAATCTCGGGGTTGGGGTCACCACGTTCTGCTTCATGGCGAAGGGTGATGCCGGACAGCGTCAATTCGTCAAACGCCTTGCCGCCCCAAATACCGGAAACCGCGCGGTCATGGTTTCCGGTGATCCAAATCCATTCGGTATCGCACGCCAAATCGACCAGCAATGCCGCAGCCGATTGCGCCAGCCGGTGCTCACCATCATCATCATGGAAATTGTCACCAAGCGAAATGATTTTAGCGGGGCTATATTTCCTGCAAAGTGCCGATATGTCCTCAAGCGTCGACACGCTGTCATAAGGCGGCAGCATCTGCCCATTTATGGCGTAAGCGCTCGCCTTTTCCAAATGCAGGTCCGATACCAATAACGCATCTTGCGCCCGCCAGTATAAGGCAGCCTCGCCAGCTACCTCAAACTCTTCACCACCAAATTCGAAACTGTGCGCCATCGCCTGCGCCTATGCGCACTGTGCGTGCCGCGCGCAAGCGTTGTGGGCAACTATCTATTGCGCCATGGCCAAGCGTGCCATTTGCTCCCGGGCGACGCCCTTGGGCGGGTCAAAGCCAACCCGGCGATTGCTGAAGTCAATGAGCACGCGGTCAAACAATTTCAACGCATCCATCCCAAGCAAGATCGCTGGCCGGTCGGCAAGGTTTAGCGCCGTGAACGCATAATTATCGGCGAAGGTCATTGGCATGTCGCGTATCGTCAATCCGCCGACGTCGATTTCACGGATTTGCGTGTAATCGCCATCCAAAATGGTGCCCGTGACGCTTTTCATCTTCACCGGGATGAATTCGAAATTGCGGTGACGGCGGCGAAGCTTGTCGCGCAGCGCGAGATTGGCCATGCTGCTTTGCGCGCCGGTGTCCAGAATGATGTCGACCTTCATCCCATCGATTCTGGCGCTCGACAGGATCATTCGGCCAGCCTTCCGCCGCGCCTGCACGACAATCATCCCATTTTCCAGCTTGGTTTTTCCGCGAGTCTTTTTGGAAGGTAAAACGTCCATCGTCTGTTTCGCAAAATCGAGATGCACGCGGCTGTCCTCGAGGCTGTCGATACCTAATAGCCCGTAAGCGCCAAGGTTGGACCGTTCGAGACCCGGCGCTTCAATGCCCATTAGGTTAACTGACGCGGTCGAAATGGAGTCGATGAAGAAGCTGTTGACTTGGTAGCGCCCCGAGATGGTTGCCAGCGTCAGAATTGGACCTGATTCCAAGGCCAACTTGCGGGCAAGGTCATTGGCAATGACGGTCCGCTCGGCGCCGGTGTCAACGATGAAAGGCACTGCGTCGCTGCCGTTGATGCGGACTTGAACAGTCATGCGGTCGCTGCGATCGATGTTAAATTGCTCGGTGATTGCGGCGATATCGGGACTGGCTTCGGCTTCGGTTTGCGGAACATCCTGCGCCATCAGTGGTGCAGCAATTAAAAGACCCATGAACCCAAAAGCGGCGCAACGCATTTCCAATTTCTCCAATCCGACAACAATACGCCTGTTTACGCGAAGCTACAAGGCATGGCCGGTCGAAGAAAATCTGTATTTGGTCGAAGCTGAAATAAAGACAATTGTTGCCTGCAGCCCTTTGCGTTAGCCTCCGCTTCATAAAACAGAGAAGGGGATATTCATGAAAAAACTGCTTTTGATTGCGGCCTTATCGCTGCCCATGACGCCATTATTTGCCGATGCGCCAAAGCCGGATGCACTGGTGGCTGATGGCATGCCAGCAATTCCCGACGAGCTGCCGGTGCAGACGCGGCCTTATATGGAGTTTCGAACCGCAGGCTTTGTGGGCTGGCACCCCGTCGACAAATCGATGCTGGTGGCGACACGTTTTGCCAATACAACGCAAATTCACCGCGTTGCTGGCCCGATGATGGCGCGCAAGCAAATCAGTTTTGAAGCGGAGCCCGTTGGCAACGCGCGATGGGCGCCCAAAACCGCTGACATTATGCTTGTCCAGAAAGATGTGGGCGGCGGCGAGTTCTTTCAGCTTTATTCTTTGAAGGACGGCAAGCTTGACCTGCTGACCGATGGCAAAAGCCGCAACGGCTTCAACGCATGGAGTAAGGATGGCGAGCTTGTCGCCTATAGCTCCACCCGCCGCAATGGCACGGATAGTGACCTGTATGTGATGAACCCGCGCGATCCATCGACCAACAAGATGGTGGCGCAGGTGCAAGGCGGTGGCTGGGCGATTTCCGATTTTGCGCCTGACAAGAAGACCGCGGTTGTTGCGCAATATCGCTCCGTTACCAATGTTGACATGTCGTTGCTCGATCTCGCGAGCGGCCAAATGACACCGATTGGCGACCATCAAAAGGATGTAGCAATTGGCGGCGCGGAGTTTGCACCCGACGGCCAGTTATGGGTCACATCGGACGAAGGCTCCGACTTCCAACGCCTTGGCACCATGGATATTAAAACAGGCGCGTTCACCCCGCGCGGACCTGCCGAAAAATGGGATGTGGATGCGTTCGACATTTCGCCTGACGGTAGCTTCATCGTCTACGCCACCAATGAGGCAGGGATGAGCAAGGTCAAAATTCTCGACACCAAAAGCGGTAAGGTCCGCGTTGTCGAAGCACTACCTGCAGGTATCGTTGGCGGCTTTGATATTTCGGACTGGGGTGAAATCGGAATTACCTTCACCTCGGCACGCAGTGCAGCCGACGCGTACAGCATTGACCCCAAATCCTTGAAGGTCACGCGTTGGACCGAAAGTGAAACCGGCGGTCTCGATGTGTCGAAGAACGTCGAGCCTGAACTGATCACCGTCAAAAGCTTCGACGGTCTATCGGTATCGGGTTTCCTCTACCGCCCCGACCCAGCCAAATTCCCCGGCAAGCGGCCAATGATCATGAATGTGCATGGCGGACCTGAAGGACAATCACGCCCCGGTTTCCAAGGCCGCAACAATTATATGCTCAACGAAATGGGCGTGGCAATATTCTACCCCAATGTGCGCGGATCGACGGGCTATGGCAAAAACTTTGTCAGCCTCGACAATGGTCCGTTCAAGCGCGAGGATTCGGTGAAGGACATGGGCGCGTTTCTGACCACTTTGGGCA
>JAZKGS010000052.1:0-4308 GCA_040385805.1 Pseudomonadota bacterium
ACACGCGCAACACCGCCGAGCCGACAAAGCGCCCAACCATCGCACCACCCCAGTACAGCCCGATCAGCTTTCCCGCTGCCTGTTCCTGCAGCCCCATCACATGGTCCTGCATCAGGTAATTGACGATGAGCGAGCCAATCGCGACTTCCGCGCCAACATAGAGAAAAATGCACAAAGCGCCGAACCCGAAACGCGGGCGCTGGAGCAGATCAAGCCCGGCCAGCCCCTCGCTCGCATCATGCTTTTCGTCCTTCAGCGCATTTCGGAACAGCCACACCACGCCCGCAACGATAGCCAGCGCGACTGCAATTCCGAGATAGCCGTTCATGATCGCCTGACTCTCTGCTGTACGATAGGCGTCAAGTTCTACGCCGGACAGCTGATCTGCTGTGACAGTGGCGAGACTGCCGAGGATCAGGATCGATCCCACGATAGGAAAAACCGTCGTACCAAGCGAATTGAAAGCTTGGGCAAAGGTCAGGCGGCTATGCGCCGTAGCGGGTTTGCCAAGCAGCGAAATCAGCGGGTTCGATACCACCTGAACAATCACCACGCCACTTGCCAGCACAAACAAAGCGAGCAGAAAGACGCCATAAGTCGCGGTCTGGCTGGCGGGAATGAACAACAGGCATCCTGCCATCATTGTCAGGAGCCCAGCAACTGCGCCGCGCATATAGCCGATTTTTTTGACCAGCCTTGCGCCGGGAATTCCGATGACTGCATAGGCCGCGAAGAAACAGAACTGCACCAACATCGCCTGCGTGTAGTTCAGCGTGAACAGCTCTTTCAGTTTCGGGATGATAACATCGTTCAGGCTGGTGATGCCACCGAAGATGAAAAACAGTCCCATGACGAACAGCTGCAATTGCGGCGCATCGATATGGTTGTCGCCAGCTTCAGTGGACGCAGCTGCGCCGTGTGCCAATGCCATCTTCTCTCTCCCTTGTTAGCGCGCCTTGCCGGGGCAGGACGCTTTTTCTTTTGTGGCTTCGATATGAACGTTGCGGATTGTGGCAACAAGCCCTCTCGCCGCCTGCATGCGTATGGGGGAGCCGACGGCATCGAATTTTGCGCCAGCATCAACAAAGCAGCGAAGCGGAATACGTGTTTGCGTCGCGGTGCCGTTCGGCAAAGCGCGGATCGTCTGCTGTAAATCGATGGTGCCGCCGTTGAATGATAACATGACTGGGCCTGTCGCAGAACGATCAATTCGCCAGTCGATGAGCACCGACCAATCTTCATTCAGCTGCTTGGTCAAGTTCACCGCAGGGCCATTGACCACAAACGCGCCGTCGGCGTTCCACGTAAACTGCCGCGCGTCTTCCTGCGCCGACAAATCGACCGCGCGCGTGGTGATCGAACCATCCATTTGCAGGTTCCACGGTGCAGGCACTTTGCCTCTAACAACATAATTGGTGGCGACCGTCAGCGAGGACAAGTCGACCCGAGCTTCTTCATTCACCGGGTCAAGTTTGCCTGACCGAGTGTAATCGAGGCCATAGCCAAGCGGAAAAAGCGGCGCGACCAATGGCGATCTTGCATCGGCTGGCCATGCGAAAGGCAGGCGTCCGGTAAAATCGCGCCTTGCTTTGCCGTTGGCACCGGCCACAAGCACATCGGCGACACCCTGTCCTTGGGTTCCGGGCAACCAAGCCGCAACAAAAGCATCTGCCTGATTTATTAACGTGCCTGCAAACATCGGCCTTCCCGATAGAAAAACAACAACCACCCGGATGCCTTGAGACTTCAACCGGGCGATCAGCTCTTCTTCGGCCGGTGTCGGCCGAAACGCGAGGTTCGGCACGTCGCCTTCAAATTCGGCATAAGGTCTCTCGCCCAGCACGACGACCGCGACATCGGGTTTAGCCTCAAAGGCGCCAGAGGGTGAAACTGTGGCCGCACCGCTATTGGCCTTCACCGCATCCGCGATTGCACGGCCAATGGTTTGTCCATTGGTGAAATCCGCTGCTGTGGTGTCGGTGCCCTGCCAGCTAATCGTCCAGCCGCCCGCTTGCATCGCCATATTGTCAGCGCCGGACCCGGCAATCAGCACGCGGGCACCGTTGCGGATCGGCAGGACTCCATCATTGTTCTTGAGCAGCACCAGCGATTTCGAAACGGCTTCGCGTGCTAGTTCGAGATGCTCCTTTTTGCCAACCAAAGATGCATCACCGCGCAGCGTCTGGACATCTCCCATAAGGCCCAATTTGTATTTCACGCGTAAGATGCGCCGCACCGCGTCGTCAATACGCGCCGGAGCGATTCGTCCGTCGCGGGCGGCAGCCAGCGTCGAATCAAAAAGGCCTTTCCAGCTATCCGGCGCCATGAACAGATCGAGCCCTGCATTGATCGCCGCAGGACAATCGGTCGCCGAACAGCCTGCGACCTGACCGTGGCCATTCCAGTCACCAACCACCAGTCCGGCAAAGCCCATGCGGTTTTTCAAAACATCGGTCAGTAGCGATGCATTGCCATGATGTTTGACACCATTCCAGCTTGAGAAGCTTGCCATCACGGTCAACGCGCCAGCATCAATTGCCGCCGGATAACCCTGCGCATGTTTCGCAACGAGTTCCGCTTCATTGATCTGCGCATCACCCTGATCGCGGCCATCCATCGTACCGCCATCGGCCAGAAAATGCTTCGCCGTTGCTGCAACGCGCTTTGGGTCGAGCGGCTTTCCGGAAATCATCTGACCTTGCAGCCCGATGGTCATGGCGCGCGCATAGCTCGCAACCAGCGCCGGATCGGACGAATAGCCTTCGTACGTCCGCCCCCAACGCAGGTCCTGCGGAACGGCCAGCGTTGGCGCAAAGGTCCACTCGATCCCGCTACCGGAAATCTCGGCTGCCGTGGCGACCCCAATCCGCTCGATCAGATCAACATCGCGCGTGGCACCAAGCCCGATATTATGCGGAAAAATCGTTGCTTCGGGGAGGTTCGAATGGCCGTGGACGGCATCGACGCCGAACAGTATTGGAATGCCAGCTCCCGAACTGCGCGATGCATCACGGAACTCGCCAACCAGCTGCGCCCACTTAGCCGCACTTGCACGTTCGTCACCATAAGGTCCCGAATTACCACCCGCCAGTATAGAACCGAGCGGATATTCTGCCATGTCAGCCGGTTTGACAGCGCTGATATCGGCCTGAATCAGCTGCCCTACCTTCTGTTCGACCGTCATTTTCGCAATGATTGCGGAAATTTCTTTTTCCGTCTTTGCATCGGAAATTGCCGATGGACTGGCGGCGGCGGGCCAAATTTTCGGGTCGGCCAGCGCCTCAATATTATTCGCCGAGGCAATTGTGAGATCGGATGGCGTAACCGCAGACACACATCCTGCCAAAGCAATGGCCAGCAGCGCTCCTGCTCCCTTGAACCGCATTAAACCCGCTCCTAAAGTTCATTGTGAACGTTATCATTACTCGATTACAGCAACCGAAACGAAAATCAAGCAGCATTGTCTGACGATATGCTCAAGATATCGACGAATATCCGGTCATTAAAATAATGTTTAGATCGGGCCGTATTCCTCGACATCGCACAATCAAATCGACCGCCGATAAGCCATGCATGCGAAAGTCGGTAATTATCAATTCAATGGCTTTATTGTCTTTTAAATGATCGAGAGATTCTCATTCTCCGATCAGAAACATGTTGATGGTCAACCGGCCTTTATCGGGGTTCGAAGAGAGCGTCGCCGGGTCGGGGATTACGCCCGAGTGCAGCTGTCGTCCGCGATATAATATTAGCCTGTCGGGTTGCGCCTCTACCTCGTCGATCATCTCGAACCAGGCGCTGTCACCATGACAATAGTGCATAGGTGGCATGCCGTGAGCGTGCGCATCTTCGGCAAGTGCCGCATTATAGGCGGCTTCGCGAGCAGGCGTGACCGTTTCAAATCCGGTACGGCGATGACGGTAAAAAGCGGTGCCTCCGCTTTCCAAACCAAGCAGATAGTGCATCGCCGCTATGACTTCGCCACCAGCATGATCGTAATGCGGAATGCGCTGGAGCGGGGACAATTCATTTTCGCAAAGCGTAACAAGCGAAAACGTCGAGGCGTCGAGCCGCACACCTTTTGAGAAGCCAAACACCTGTTGCATAACCTGCATCATCAATTCGCGTTGCAGGTCAAGATAGCTTGGGTCAGCCCAGGAACGGATGCCCGGATAGGACGCACCGGCATGCTGATAATGCGCGGCGCGTCCGGCCTGAAGCAGCTGATCAGCTATGCCGCTAAACTGATCTATCACCACCAAGGGTTCGCCTTCACGCCCCATTCGGCGGACACTGACCTTGGCTTTT
>JAZKGS010000053.1:0-17672 GCA_040385805.1 Pseudomonadota bacterium
GCCTTTGCAAAAATTGGGCATTGTTAGGAGAGAGCATTATGGCCGCGGCCAGTTTTGACATAGTTACGTTCGATGGTTTTTTGGCGCATTGGGCGGCAGAACGGCCCGACTGGGCGGCGCTTTCGCAAGATGACCGCCATTTTACCTACGCCCAACTTGAAGAACGCACGGCAAAAGTCGCAACGATGTTGCTTGGTCTAGGGCTGAAAAAGGGCGACCGCATTGCCTGGATCGGCAAGAATAGTGATCTTTACTTCGCCCTGTTCTACGGCGCAGCGCGGGTTGGCATTGTGATGGTGCCTGTTGGATGGCGACTGGCACCTGCCGAGTGGGCCTATATTGCGAACGACACCGGCGCGCGCGTGTTGTTTGCCGGGCAAGGGTTTGAGGCTGGCGTGCAAGCACTGGCCGACGACTTGGCTGGTGTCGATCGGGTAATAACCGAGGACGAAGCGCGGCAGATGATCGACGCAACCCCGCGTGATACTTTTGAGCCCGCTGGCCCCGATGATGCGGTGTTGCAATTGTATACCTCCGGCACAACTGGCAATCCCAAGGGCGCAGTGCTTTCCAACCGCAACCTGTTTGCTCTTCGCAAAAATGCGTCAGAGGAAGACCATGCCTACAGCAAATGGGAAGATGACGAAGTTGTGCTTATCGCCATGCCATGCGCGCATATTGGCGGGACAGGGCTTGGCATAATGGCAATGGCATCAGGATTGCCAGGCTTGGTGCAGGCGGAGTTTACGCCCGACACGGTTTTCGACGCCATTGAAAAGGGCGGGGCGACCCGGTTGTTCATCGTGCCCGCTGCCTTGCAGATGATGGTCAATCACCCGCGTTGCCGCAGTGTCGATTATAGCCGTCTCAAATATATCCTGTATGGAGCAGCGCCCATTCCGCTTGAGCTTTTGCGCCAATGCATGGACGTGTTCCGCGCCGAATTCATTCAAGTTTACGGCATGACTGAAACGACAGGCACGATCTGCATGTTACCGCCGGAGGATCATGATCCTAATGGCAACAAGCGCATGCGCTCTGCGGGCAAGCCGCTGCCCGGGGTTGAATTGCGCGTGGTTGACGGGGCTGGGAATGATGTCCCGGTGGGGGATGTCGGCGAGATATGGACCCGGTCATCGAACAATATGATCGGCTATTGGAACTTGCCCGATGCCACCAAAGGTACCGTCGCCGACGGCGGCTGGATCAAAACAGGTGATGCCGGATATTTGGATGAGGACGGGTATCTCTACATCCACGACCGTGTGAAGGACATGATCATCACTGGCGGCGAGAATGTGTATCCGGCTGAAGTTGAAAGCGCGATTTACGGCCATCCCGACATATTGGAGGTCGCGGTGATTGGCGTACCCGACGACAAATGGGGTGAGGCGGTGAAGGCGGTCTGCGTTCCGAAGCCTGGTGCAGCCGTGGATGCCGACAGCGTCATTGGTTGGGCACGCGAACGCATTGCCGGTTTCAAGGTGCCGCGTTCGGTGGATGTGATCGAGGCTTTGCCGCGCAATGCGTCGGGCAAGATCCTGCGCAAGGACTTACGCGCGCCATATTGGGCTGGCTACGACCGACAGGTGAATTAAATCTTCAACGCCGCCATAATATCATCGACAAGCTCGGGGCGACAAATCAGCAGGTCCGGCAGATAAGGGTCAGGCGCATTGTAGCGCATCGGCGAACCGTCGACACGCGAACAATGCAGTCCGGCGGCTTGAGCGACGGCAACAGGCGCACAATTGTCCCATTCATATTGCCCGCCAGTGTGTAGATAAATATCGGCTTCACCACGCACGACGGCCATGGCCTTTGCGCCTGCGGAACCCATCGGCACAAGTTCCGCGCCAAGCAATTTAGCAACTGCAACAGCCTCGGCGGCAGGTCGTGTCCGGCTGACAAGCATACGCAGCGGATTATGTGCAGCGCGAAGGGCAATTGGAGTGTCCGAACTCAATGTGACGCCCAGCCCGGGCAAGGCCACCGCACCGTCGCGCGTATCGCCGCGAACCGCAAGTGCAACATGTACCGCCCAATCGCTCCGGCCCTCGCTATACTCGCGGGTGCCGTCAAGCGGGTCGATAATCCAGATACGCTCGCTCGCGCACCGGTCAATGCAGTCCTTCTCCTCTTCCGAGAGCAACGCGTCATTGGGGCGTTCGCGGCGCAGAGCTTCGCAGAGAAACGCGTTGGCCAGCCTGTCGCCTTCATCGCCCAATGCCTTGCCTTCATACTTTCCCGATGCCTGCAAGTTCAGCAACATCCGCCCAGCCTCGGCGGCAAGATAAGTGCAAAGTTCCGCGTCGGTCATAGGTCATGGCTCCAAACGCCAATCACACGCTCGACAATGGCCTCGGCGGCCTGTTCGGGCGACATTTTCGTTGTGTCGATATGGATCTCAGGCGCGTCGGGCCGTTCATACGGACTGTCGATGCCGGTGAAGTTCTTCAACGCACCACTTCGCGCCTTTTTATAGAGCCCTTTAACATCGCGCTTCTCGGCCTCGGCCAACGGCGTGTCGACGAAAATCTCGATAAAGTCGCCCGCCGGCATCAGTGTGCGCACCATCTCGCGTTCGGCGCGGAACGGAGAGATGAACGCTGTCAGGACGATCAGTCCGGCGTCGGTCATCAGCTTCGCAACCTCCCCAACTCGGCGGATATTCTCAATTCGGTCAGTGTCCGTGAAACCTAAATCCTTGTTCAGGCCATGGCGGACATTGTCGCCGTCGAGCAAGAAGCTATGTCGGCCAAGCGCGAACAATTTCTTTTCAACCAGGTTGGCAATGGTTGACTTGCCGGAGCCAGACAGGCCGGTAAACCAAAGCAGCTTTGGTGATTGACCCTTTTGCTGGGCGTGCGCCTCGCGGCTGATGTCGATTGCCTGCCAATGGACATTTTGCGCGCGCCGCAGGCTGAAATTCAGCATACCTGCCGCGACCGTGGCATTGGTCATCTTGTCAATCAGGATGAAGCCGCCAAGCGTCCGGTTGTCGGCATAAGTTTCGAATATCACGGGGCGATCGGTGGTGATTTCGGCAACGCCAATGGCGTTGAGTTCAAGCGTCTTCGCGGCAAGATGCTCCATGCTGTTGACGTTGACCTGATATTTGGGCTGCTGCACCGTTGCCGACACGGATTGTGTGCCAAGCTTCATCCAGTATGAGCGGCCGGGCACCATAGCGCTTTCTGCCAGCCAAACGATGTTGGCTTCAAACTGGTCGGCAAGTTCCGGCGGGTTTTCTGCCGTGGCAATCACATCACCGCGCGAACAGTCAATCTCGTCGGTCAGGCATATGGTCACCGATTGGCCGGCGACCGCGACGTCCAAGTCTCCATCCAGCGTAACGATCCGCGCGACTTGCGACGTCTTGCCGCTTGGCAGAATCCGGACGGGCGCGCCGACCGCGACCGAGCCGCTCGCAATCTGTCCTGCGAAACCACGGAAGTCGAGATTGGGCCGGTTTACCCATTGCACGGGCATCCGAAAAGGCTTTGCCTGATCAGCATGTACGTCCAGCTCTACCGTTTCCAGATGTTCAATCAATGTTACGCCATCATACCATGGCATGTTAGCAGACAGGCTGGCAATATTGTCGCCTTTGAACCCAGATATCGGAATCGCAGTGAAGTTTTTTACTTCGATACTGTCCGCAAATTTTTGATAATCTGCTACAATTTCATGGAAACGTTCTGCATCATATTCAACAAGGTCCATCTTGTTTACCGCAAGCACAATGTTGCGGATGCCAAGCAGATGCGCCAAATAGCTGTGCCGCCGGGTTTGCGTCAGCACGCCCTTGCGCGCGTCGATAAGGATGACGGCCAAGTCTGCGGTCGATGCGCCAGTGACCATGTTGCGGGTATATTGTTCATGCCCCGGCGTATCGGCGACGATGAACTTGCGTTTTTCCGTGGTGAAGAAACGATAGGCAACATCAATTGTGATGCCTTGTTCGCGCTCGGCGGTCAGGCCATCGACCAGCAAGGCAAAATCAATGTCCTGACCTTGCGTACCAATCCGTTTGCTGTCCGCCTCAAGCGCGGCGAGCTGGTCTTCAAAGATCATCTTTGAATCATACAGCAGCCGCCCAATAAGCGTTGATTTGCCGTCATCGACCGAGCCACATGTTATAAAGCGCAGCAAGCTCTTGTGCTGATGCTGCGTCAGATAGGCTTCGATATCATCGGCGATCAGGGCGTCGGTTTCATATGCGGAGGACATTAGAAGTAACCCTCCTGCTTTTTTTTCTCCATCGATCCGTCACCCGCATCCTTGTCGATCACTCGGCCTTGTCGTTCGGATGATGTCGTCAGCAGCATTTCCTGAATAACTTCGTTCAGCGTCGCTGCTTCGCTTTCAACTGCGCCAGTTAACGGGAAGCAGCCCAAGGTGCGAAAACGGACCGAGCGTTCGACAATATCCAGCCGGCGGCCAAGAACCTTTTCCAAGCGCGGCAAGTCGTCGGCCATGAACAATTGCCCGTCCCAGATGTAAGTCGGACGCGGCGCGCTGAAATAGAGCGGGACAATCTCGATCTTGTTAAGCTGGATATATTGCCAGATATCTAATTCGGTCCAATTGGAAATCGGGAAAACCCGCATGCTTTCGCCCCGGTTTTTGCGGGCATTATACAGGTTCCAAAGCTCGGGGCGTTGGTTCTTCGGGTCCCAGCGATGCGCGTCTGAGCGGAAGCTGAATACGCGTTCCTTGGCGCGGCTTTTTTCCTCATCACGCCGCGCACCGCCAAAGGCTGCGTCAAAGCCGTAGTGATTCAGCGCCTGTTTCAGACCTTCGGTTTTCCAAAGGTCAGTATGCAACGGGCCATGATCGAAAGGGTTAATGCCTTGAGCAAGTGCATCGGGGTTTTGCCAGATCAAAAGGTCCATGCCCGCATCGCGTGCAGCCTTTTCGCGCAATTCGTACATTGCGCGGAATTTCCATGTCGTGTCGACGTGCAACAAGGGGAAGGGCGGGGGGGAGGGGTAAAAAGCCTTGCGCGCCAAGTGGAGCATGACTGCGCTGTCCTTGCCCACCGAATAAAGCATGACCGGGCGTTCCGCCTCGGCCACAACTTCACGCATGATGTGGATGCTTTCGGCTTCGAGCCGTTCTAAATGAGTTAAGTCGCGCAGCATGGCACTTTACTTACGCATAGACCATAACGCCGCAAGCATCAAAGGCTTGCAGCCGCTCAAGTTCTGCTATTGCGAGTTCGGTCCGATGCGATGTTTGTCAGCGCCCGACGCTGAAATATTTGAACCCGGCTGCGGCCATTTCTTGAGGACGATAAATGTTGCGTAAATCAACGAGGACGTCGCCCGCCATAGCTGCATGAAGCTTTTTTAGGTCAAGCGCGCGATAGGCGTCCCATTCGGTGACTAATGCGACGGCATCTACGCCTTGCACGGCGTCATAAGCGCTGTCGGCCATGATGACCTCAGGCAAAATCTTTGCCGCTTCCTTCATGCCTTCCGGGTCATGCGCATGAATGATTGCGCCCGCATCAAGCAAGGTCTGGACAATCGCAATCGACGGCGCATCACGCATATCGTCGGTGTTTGGCTTGAACGTCAGGCCAAGTAGGCCGATCTTCATGCCGCGAACATCGCCGCCCATAGCGGTGATGATCTTGCGGCCCATAGCGCGCTTTCTAAGTTCATTTGCCTGCACAACGGCCTCGACCACCCGCACAGGCGTTTCATGGTCCTGAGCGGTCTTTAAAAGCGCCAGAGTGTCCTTTGGAAAGCAGCTGCCGCCATACCCGGGGCCCGCATGCAGGAACTTCGACCCGATGCGGTTATCAAGGCCAATGCCGCGCGATACGTCTTGGACATTGGCGCCCAATTTCTCGCATAAATCCGCCATTTCGTTGATGAATGTGATCTTTGTCGCGAGAAATGCGTTCGCGGCATATTTGATCAACTCGGACGAACGGCGGCTGGTAAATAGCATCGGCGATTCGTTTAGGAATAACGGACGATAGATCGCGCGCATTACGTCGCGTGCCCAATCGATGTCGGTGCCTACGACGATGCGGTCAGGGCGCTTGAAATCGCCAATCGCTGCGCCTTCGCGCAGAAATTCAGGGTTGGATACAACCGCAAAGTCAAGATCAGGGCTGGTTTCGCGGATGATACCCTCGACTTCGTCGCCGGTGCCTACTGGAACCGTTGATTTGGTGACAATCACAGTGCGCGGGTCAACCGCGCGGGCCAATTCCTCGGCTGCGGCATAGACATAGCTTAAATCGGCATGGCCATCGCCACGGCGCGAAGGAGTGCCGACGGCGATGAAAACCGCGTCGCAGCCTTTGACGGATGCAGAAACATCGGTTGAAAAGCTTAAACGGCCGGCATCGACATTGGTTTTCACCAGTGCTTCCAACCCCGGCTCGTAGATGGGCATGATGTTGGCATGCAGGCGATCAATCTTGGACTCGTCCTTGTCCACGCATACGACCTCATGGCCGAAATCAGCAAAGCATGCGCCAGAAACAAGGCCGACATAGCCAGAACCGATCATTGCAATTTTCATGTTTTTCCCTCTTTCAGGCGCTTTGAGATGGTCTGCGCCTTATGATGTTATCGGCGTAGGAACAAGTCTTGCGGCATTCGGTTCCGACGCTTAGCCAGAATATTCAATTGGAACTGAATGTTAGCTTGCCAATCGAAAAGGCAAAGGGGCGGAGTTATGCGGTTGATCGGGCCATATCCCGCGCACATCATAAACGATCTTGTCCGCGCGCTCGGCCAGTGGAATGGCCTTAAAACTGTCATGATCGACCAGGATGATGAACATTCCGCAAACCTGCAACGCTTGGTCGATATCGATTAGCTTGGCGCCTGTTCCGTCAAATGCGGGGGGCAGTGCCTCGGCAAAAGGTTCAATGATCTGGATTCGATCACCAAACTGGGCGGCAAGCACGGCCGCCGCCTTTAGCGCCGGGCTTTCGCGAAAATCGTCGATATTGGCTTTGAACGCAAGGCCCATGCATCCGACTTTGACGCCAGGATTTTCCAATATCAACGCGCGGGCGCGCGCGATGACATGGTCGATTTTGCCGTCATTGACGTTGCGTGCAGTGCGAATGAGTGGGCTTTGGTCGGGCGCACCGTGGACAATGAACCAAGGGTCCACGGCAATACAATGACCGCCAACGCCCGGGCCGGGTTGCAAGATGTTGACGCGTGGATGGCGGTTGGCGAGGCGGATCACCTCCCAAACATCAAGGCCCATATGGTCAGCGATCATCGACAGTTCGTTGGCAAATGCGATGTTCACATCCCGAAATGCGTTTTCGACCAGCTTGGTCATTTCCGCCGATCGCGCGTCGGTTGTGATACACGTCCCGCGGACAAAGCGTTTGTAGAATGTCAGCGCCTTACGCGCACATCGCGGCGTCATCCCACCGATGGAGCGGTCATTGTTGGTCAGTTCTTCCAGGATACGGCCAGGAAGGACGCGTTCGGGGCAGTATGCTATAGCAACATCCGGGGTGCTGGCGGTGTTGCCGGGTATCGCTAAATCGGGCCGCAATTGCGCAATGAGATCGCGGACACGCTCCGTAGTGCCCACGGGCGATGTCGATTCCAAAATGACCGTGTCGCCAGATTTCAGGACAGTGGAGATATTGGTCGCGGCATCCAACACGTAGCTGATGTCCGGAGCGTGCCTCTTTTCAAAGGGCGTGGGAACAGCAATGACGAAAACGTCGGCGGGTTTGATTACGGTCGAAGCGCGCAACATCCCGCGCGCAACAACGCCTTGGACGAGGCCGTCCAGATCCACTTCTTCAATATGGATCTCACCGCGATTGATGGTGTCGACAACCGAAGCGTTCACGTCGATCCCGGTCACACGGCTACCCGAACGCGCAATCACTGCTGCAGTGGGTAGGCCAATGTAGCCAAGGCCAATAACACATACATCAGGTTTTTTGTCGACGAGCATTCCAGATAATCTCCGCGATGCGTTGGCTCGCGTGCCCATCCCCGAACGGATTATGCGCGCGCGCCATCGCTGAATACGCAGCATCATCGTCCAAAAGAGTGAAAATTTCGGAAATTATCCTTTGTTTGTCAGTGCCTATTAGCTTTGCTGTGCCAGCGGTCACCCCCTCGGGACGCTCGGTGGTGTCGCGCATGACCAATACGGGTTTGCCAAGCGCTGGAGCTTCCTCCTGAACGCCGCCGCTGTCGGTGAGCATGATATGACTGATCGATAACAGCCGGGCAAAGTTGGGATAATCCAGCGGCTCGATCATCGCGACATTGGGTAGCGCGCTCAAAGCGGCGTCCATCACTGCGCGGACATTTGGGTTTAGATGCACTGGAAAAATACAGGCCACATCGTGGCGCGCGGATATGGCTTTGATGGCGGCTGCAATATTGTCCATGCCGTCGCCAAAATTTTCCCGTCTGTGGGTAGTGATGCCGATAATTTTACGGCCGCGAAAACGTGCCTCAAGCGGGGCAAGATGATTGGCGAGCGATGGTTTTTGCGCAATGCGTTTTGTCACCCATTGCAGCGCGTCAATCACGGTGTTGCCGGTCACAAACACACGTTCCGCAGGAACTGCCTCCGCCCGTAAAGCCGTCGCCGAAACCTCGGTTGGGGCAAAATGCTGATCCGCAATCGTACCGATAATCTTGCGATTCACCTCCTCGGGCCATGGCTGGTAGATATTGTGGCTGCGCAAACCCGCCTCGACATGGCTCACGGGGATTTTGCGATAATAAGCTGCCAGCGCGCCAACCATGGCTGTCGCGGTATCGCCTTGCACGATGACGCGGTCGGGTTTGGCAGTGTCGAGAACTGCACCTATGGCCTCCAGCAACCGCACCGTGAGTGCCCCCAAGGACTGCCCCGCCTCCATCAGGTCAAGGTCATAGTCAGGGACGATATCGCTGATCGACAGAACCTGATCCAGCATCTGTCGGTGCTGCGCGCTAACCAGAACCTCAGTGTGCATAGCCGGATATTGCGACAGGGCATTTATTACGGGGAATAGCTTAATCGCCTCGGGCCGCGTGCCGAAAATGACCATATTTTTGTACATGTGAGGTACCTGCATCGTTTGCCTGAGGCAGAGGCGCAGATAAAGCTAACATATTAATAATCGACGAAATTATGCAAGAATTCTATGTAGTGCGTGCCTGTGTGAAGGGAACTTCGCTGCTTGCCCAATGATAAATTCGTCGATGTCATCCAAATTAGCCAGCTCCAGTCCATCCGTTGAAGCGATCAGCTTCTCGTCGGGTGGGAATGCCCCCTTGCCTGCAAACAAGCAGTGCCAGGACAAAGCGCTATAATATCGGGAAATGCCCAGACGGTGAATTTCGGTGGTGAGATCAGCGCCAGTAAACCAAGCGGTCATCAGCGCTTTGAGGTTGTCCGATAACGCATCATTGCGCGCGTTGTCGCGCCAATAAGCCGAGTCTTGCCGTTGATTCATGCGGTAATGGGCAACGATATAATCGCGGATGCCCTCTATACGCTCGGCCAGACTATAGTTCAGTTCATCCGCATATTGGCTAGTCGAATCGCCCTTTTCGAAGGTTTCGATAAACCCTTCGACTGTCGCTTGCACGATATGTAGCGCGGTCGCCTCAAGTGGCTCGATAAAACCTTGTGACAAGCCAACCGCGAGACAATTGCCCACCCAGCAACGTTCAAGCCGCCCAACATTCATCTTCAGGTGTCTAGCCGGCGTATCGCTGTCGAGCAGGCCCAAATGAAGCCTGAGTTCTGTTTCAGCCGTATTCGCATTGATATAGCGCGACGAATATACATAACCATTGCCCGCACGATTGGTCAGCGGAATACGCCACGCCCACCCGGACGACAACGCCGTCGCTTTCGTCTCGCTGGGAATGTCGCCTTCGTCATTGGGTGTCGGCATCGCGACGGCGCAATCGTTGAACAGATTGTCACCGAAGCTGATGAAGCGTTCATTCAACGCTTTTTGGATGATCGTCCCGCCAAAGCCACTGCAATCGACAAAGAAGTCGCCTGCTACCAATTCATCGTCTTGCGTTCGTAATGCCTCGACATTCCCTCCGCTGTCGATCTGCACATGCTTCACCGTGCGTGTAAGATGGGTGACGCCTAACATGCCGACCGCGTGGTCCCGCAGCGTCCGCCCAACCAGCGTGGCATCAAAATGATAGCCATAGCCAATCGCATGCGGATAGTCTGCAGCAGCCACTGGTGCGCGACGTTCAGCGGCTAGCCGCGCCGGCAAAAAGAATCGGTCGGGATGTGCCTCGACATTGCGGCCAGTCCGCCGCGCGCGGGTTTGGAAGAAAAATTTGCTGTCGGTAAAATGATCCAATCCAGTATGGAACGGATGGAAATATTTGTCGAAACCCGGGCGTTCGGACCAACTGTGAAAACTGATGCCCGCTTTGTAGGTCGCGTTGCACTTGGGCATCCAATCAGCTTCGGCCAAGCCCAGCGTATCGAAAAACGCCTTCAACTGCGGAGTGGACCCTTCGCCCACGCCAATGATGCCAATGTCGGGCGATTCCACGACAACAATGTCATGTTGCGGCCATTTCTTGGCAAGCAAACAGGCGGTCATCCAGCCAGCGGTGCCGCCGCCCAATATCACAAAGCGAAGCGATGTGTTTGTCATCAACGCCGACCAAGCATCCAGCCAAAGATATCATCCATGCGCGCTGCCCAGGCATTTTCTTCATGCGGTGTGCCCACATACACCGTGCTCTGAAAATCTTTGCCCTCTTTCCATCCATTGGCAACCAAGGCGGCATCGAGATTTTCTTGATAGGGCTGGTAAAATGCATCCAGCGTTTCCGTACCATGGTCAAACCAGATGCGGCGACCCTTTGGTTGGCTGAGTTCCCGTTTCGCAAACTTGCGCCAAGCGGTAAAAATGTCCTTGCGCTCTGTCTCTGACCAGTTGGGATCGCCCAACGGCAAATGCGTCGACACCGCGCCCGCCATTCCAAATACATCGGGATACTTGCTGATGGCATAAAGCGAGATGAGACCGCCCATGCTCGAGCCGATTATCCCTGTATGTGCACGGTCTTTCTTGGTGCGATACAGGCGGTCGATTTTGGGCTTAAGCTCGGATACAATGAACCGCAGATATGCGTCCGCTATTACTGGCTTGCCATTGCTTTGCGCCTCCAATTTTGTCCGCGTGTCCGGCGAGACATAATCGAGCATTGGCCGCGGAAAATACTGTCGCCAGCGGTCCACGCCGGGTTGGTCGATGCCGACAATGATGAACGGCGCGACTTTGCCTGTATGTATGAGCCGAAGCGCCGATTTGTCCGCCGCCCACACTTTGTTGAAATTTGACCGTTTTGGGTCAAACAGATTCTGGCCGTCATGCATATAGACAACGCCATATCGGCCTTTGCCTGCGTCATAGCCGGGCGGCAGCCAGACAACGACCTTTGGCGGTGCGATCTGACTTGTGGCCACAGGTCCCAAGTCGACAAAGCGCCCCTGATCCTGTGCCAAAAGTTGCGTCGACGGTCCGAACGGCAACGCTACCACAAGCATGGCAACCGCTGCTAACAGAGACCGGCGACGCAGCTTCGTCATTTACCCTCGACCAAGCGGATTGCAAATCCACCGCCAGGGGCGATGCGCATATTGAGGCTATCGGTGCTCGCCAAGGTCCGGCGTTCGATGGCGATCGCATGGCGCTTCTCAGTGCGGTAATCCGCGTCATCGCCATCTCGGTAGATTTCAGCGGTGTACTTCTTGCCGGGCGTCAGGAAGTCGAGATTGAAGGTTACGTTGCGCGCTTCTTCATCACCAACCGCACCGATATACCAGTTTTTGCCGCCACGTTCTTTACGCGCAATAGTCACAAAATCCCCGATTTCACCGTTCAATACGCGGGTGTCCTCCCAGTCCGTGGGCACGTCACGAATAAACTTCATGGCTTCGGGATATTTGGCGTAATTTTCGGGCGTATCGGCGACCATTTGCACAGGCGAGTAGATGACAACATATAAAGCCAGCTGCTTTGCAATGGTCGACAATATGTTGCTGTCGCGTTCGCCCTTCAGGCTGAGGATGCCGGGCGTGAAATCCATTGGCCCTTCCAGCATGCGCGTGAACACGACATTTGCCTCATGCTCTGGCGGGTTTTTGCCGCCCCAGGCGTTATATTCCATCCCGCGCATCCCTTCGCGGGCTACCCAATTGGGGTAAGTGCGGTGGAGACCAGTCCCTTTGACCGGCTCATGGCTGTCAATGCCGACCTTATATTTTGCAGCAGCCTCAAGAACGCGCAGCTGGTGGTTCACCATCCATTGGCTCTGGTGCCATTCGCGATATTTTTTGCCGTCGGCATCTTCGCGCTCCATTTGGCCAGCATCGGTCACATAGCCCGTTTTCACGAACATATAGTCCCGGTCAGCGGCAAATTTGAATGCCTTGTCAAACTGGTTTTCATAATGCGTCGCCGCGCCGCCAGTTTCATGATGCCCCATCAGGCGAACGCCCTTTTTCTTGCCATAAGCCACGAGCATATCGACGTCGAAATCTTCGGTTGGCTTTGCAAAGTCCATGTCATGGCCATTACCGAACCAATCGCCGTCCCAGCCAACATTCCAGCCCTCGACCAGAAGATGCGGTATTTTGTTTTCCGCCGCAAAATCGATGTAGCGTTTGACGTTGGCATTGGTCGCGCCATGTTTTGGCCCGCGCGCCCAGCTCCACTCGCCCTTGATCATATTCCACCACACGCCCGCAAATTTGCCGGGCTTGATCCAGCTTACATCGCCAAGCTTATTGGGTTCATTGAGGTTGAGCATGAGATGGCTGTGGTAAATACCCGCCGCGTTGTCGGCGATAATCAACGTGCGCCAAGGCGTATTCCATGCGCCTTTTTTCTGTACCTTGGGCTCGCCCGCACCGGGATGAAGCGCCGCCCGCAACGTATTGCCCTCGGTCCGGGCAACCGCCATGCCAGAATAATCCACTAACGCTGCCTCATGCAGTGCTACATGCGTGCCGTCGGTGAATTTGATCGTTACCGGCGTGTCGGCATTGGCCACAGCTGATAAAGGCGTTTTGTTGTAGAGATATTCCTCGCGGTTCCACAAGAACGCTGGCTTCCACCAAGCTGTCCCGTCGCTGGCAAAGGCAAATTCGGTCAGCTCATCGGCGATATTGGCTTGCGGGAGATTAGGCTGCTCGGGAAACTCGTAGCGGAAACCAACGCCATCTTCATATAAGCGGAACGTCACGGTGAAGCCGCGGGCGAGGGTAGTGGTTTCCTTCAAATGGACCTTCAACTCGCGGTAACGGTTACGGATGTTTTTCCATTCACCCCATGGTTGAGTCCATGTAGCATCGAAATCGCGCGTCTCCTGACCGGCGAGCGCGAGCCGCCTGTCAATTTTAACTGTGTCGGTGAACAAAAAGCCAAGCTTCGACGGCGCGAGGATTTGCTTGCCTTTGCGGGTCACGGCGTAAGCGGCTCTGCCATCACCATCAATCGTGACATCGACCTGTACTGCTCCGTCAGGAGAGGTTGCTGTCGCCACGGGTTGCGCGGTCGCCGCCACTGGCAAAAGCAATGCACCGAAAATGCCCAATGCTGTCCAAGCTGATTTGCGCATGCTGTTCTCAAGATTTTTAGTGTCGGACGTCATGCGATTTTCTCCAATATTATTGCAGCGAAGGCCGGTAGTGACTGCGGCGTGGCGTCGTTGACCAATGTCAACGTTCGCCATCGATCGGGCTGAGCAGGTTGCCAATCGATAGCTTCGCCGCCCATATTGAACGCGCAGATGAGCGTTTGTTGCGGACTGCGCCGTTCGAAGACGAGCAAATCACCGTGTGCTTCAACGATTTTGAGATCACCGCTTTGCAGTGCTGCATTGCTGTTACGGATCGCGAGCAATTGCTTTGTCAAAGTCAGCATGGAGTGCGGGTCGGCTTCTTCGACGTCTACAGCCATGCCGCGGTGGTCGGCGCCCAAGGGCAGCCATGGTTCGGCGCTGCTGAAACCGCAATGTGGTTGGTCCGCGCGCCATGGCATCGGTGTCCGTGTGCCGTCGCGGCTTAGGGTCAGCGGCCAGTTGGCGATGGCTTCTGGATCCTGAAGCTTCTCGAAAGGGATATCGACTTGAGTGAGGCCAAGTTCTTCGCCTTGCCACAGGATGACATTGCCCCGCAGAGCGATGAACAGCATCATCACCATTGCAGCATAAGTCCGACGTGCGTTTTCGGGTGCCCAGCGACTGATCCAGCGCGGTGCGTCATGGTTCGAAAACGCCCAGCTTGGCCAGCCAATGCCATCTTCATCGGGCCATGCCTCGACAGCTTCACGCACCAAAGCGGGCGTGAGATGTTCGGCATAGAGGAAGTTGAAGCCATAAGCGCTGTTGAAATGGAGGTCGCCGGCGGTGAACGCCTTCATCTCGCGGTCAGGGTCAGGTCCGCCAACCTCGGCAACCGAGAAAATCGCTGGATATTGGTCCATCAACGCGCGCAAGCGCGTGATGAATCCGGGAATGTCCGGGTGCGATTGATTGTGTATCTTAAGCTGGAAATCAAACGGCCGCGTGCGCACGCCGTTGCCCAATGGCGCCGGTGGATTGTCGTTTAGATCCGGGTCATGCATCGCAAAGTTGATGGCATCGACGCGGAAACCATCCACCCCGCGATCTAACCAAAACTGCGCAACGGACAGCATCGCGTTCTGCACAACAGGGTTATGCATATTGATCTGCGGCTGGCTGCTCAAAAAATTGTGCATATAATATTGGCCGCGCCGCGCATCCCAAGTCCATGCAGGCCCACCAAACACCGACTGCCAATTATTGGGCGGGGAACCATCGGCCTTTGGATCGGCCCAGACATACCAGTCAGCCTTTGCATTGTCGCGCGAGGCGCGGCTTTCAGCAAACCAGGCATGCTGGTCGGAGGTATGCGAGTATACTTGGTCGATGAGGATTTTTAGGCCCAGGCCATGGGCTTTTGCGACGAGATCATCGAAATCGGACAGAGTCCCGAATATCGGGTCAACGCCGCAATAATCTGCCACGTCATAGCCGAAATCCTTCATCGGCGATGTAAAGAATGGCGATAGCCAGACTGCATCGACGCCCAGCGACGCGATATAATCGAGCTTCGACGTGATGCCCGGCAAATCGCCAATGCCATCGCCATTGGAGTCACAGAAACTGCGCGGATAGACCTGATATATGGTCGCACCGCGCCACCAGATTTGCCGCAATTCATGCGCGGAAGATGCTAAAGTCTCGGTCATTTTACGGCGCAGATCACATAATCAAGAGGTTGCAGCGCAACGGATGCTGACCCGGGTGCATTCAGAACCGGGCAAGCACCATGGATTGGGGTGAAGCTTGTGGACTTCGGGTTAAGCTCAAAGTTCCCAGTGACCGGCTGATCGCTTGTGTTCGCAACTACGACGACTTCTTCACCGCTCGCTTCATCGATACGGCTGAAGGCGAAGAGCCCCGGCTTTTCGCCATGGTTGCGAACGATGGTGCTACCACGGCGCAAGGCGGGTGAGGCCAACCGGATTTTCGATAGCTTTGCTATATGCTGATAGATCGGGTGATCCTGCGCATAATTGTCGACCGCATGGCTGTTATCGGTGCCGATAAGGTCATTATCGAGGTAGACCTTAACCTTTGACGCAAAATGCGTTTCGCGCGCGTCCTGATCACCGCCATCGCCGACGAATCCTTGCTCATCGCCTGAATAAATGGTCGGGACGCCGCGCATGGTGAACATGATAGCATGGCCAAGCTGCACCCGCTTCAGCAGTTCATCCTGGCTGATATCAGGCATACGCTTGCGCAGGTTCGTCGAAAAGCGGGCGATGTCGTGATTGCCCAAAAATGTCGGCATGCGCTTGGCCGAGGACGGTCCATCACGATACAGCACATCGTTGGCGATTAGTCGGCTTAGCGCCTCTGGGCCGTTCGTTCCGCTCAGCGCCTCAACAACCGCCCAAGTGAAGGCGAAATCAAGCGTGTTATACTGGTCGGTCCGGTTATACCGCGCGAGCGTGGCGGTATCTACGCCGTCCACCATGACTTCAGCAAATATGTGGAAGTTCGGAATTCCTTGCGCCTTTGCCCGTTCCTCCATCGCCGGAATGAAGGCCTGCCAGAATTCCGAATTTACGTGCTTTGATGTATCGATGCGAAAACCGTCGACGCCATAATCATCAATCCATTTGCCAAACACGTCGATGAAACCACGGACAACACGCGGGTTCTCGGTGGCGATGTCATCCAGTCCGACAAAGTCGCCATAAACGACGCTTTCACCCTTCCAATAGGAATTCCCGCGATTGTGGTAATAGCGGATATCGTTCAGCCAAGCCGGAACCTTAACATTCTCCTCGGCCTTTGGCACGAAAGGTACATAGGCAAAATTCATGTCGGTCAGCTTGGCAAAATTTTCGTCGGTCTGGACGCTGTCGCCGGCAAAGCCCGGATTGATCGGCGCGCCTGTTACGCCGCCTTTGCGGGAATAGGGATAGTCAGCAATGTTGCGATAGGCGCAATCACCGGGACAGTCGCGATATTGGATGACGTCCGCGGTGTGGTTGGCAACGATATCCATATACACTTTCATCCCGCGCTTATGCGCCGCGTCGACGAAGATTTTGAATTCTGCATTGGTGCCAAAATGCGGGTCAATCGAAGTAAAATCGGTGATCCAATATCCGTGGTAACCGGCGCTTTCCTGACCCGGACCGCCCTGAACAGGCTTGTTCTTGAAGATCGGTGCAAACCAGATAGCGGTGATGCCAAGGGTTTGAAGATAATCCAGCTTCCGGGTCAGCCCCTTAAGGTCGCCGCCCTGATAAAATCCCTTATGCGTCGGATCGAACCCGTGCTTGAGTGGGTCGCCCTTAAGACCACCTCGGTCATTTTTCGTGTCACCATTGGCGAAGCGGTCCGGCAGCACGAAGTAAATGATCTCGTCCTCAGGCAGTCGGTCGCGATAGGATTGGGCTGCCAACGGTGCGGCGAACACGCTCGCGAGCAGACCGGCCGCGAGGCATAGCGGTTTGATTTTCATGGCAGGACCTTTTTGTTTTCGAGGGGAGGTGCAGCGCAGTTCGCTGCGATAAATTGTTGATGCAGTGGCATTTGGTCGGCTACATGGCGGGCGTGCCGCGATGCGATGTCGAGGAACTCTTGCAATTGTTCACTGCTGAGGAGGTCCGCGAGTGGGTTATATCCCATCGGGCGAAGCCCTTGGCCCCACATCACCTGAAGCCAGCCAAGCTCGGTAAAAAGCTCATCATTGTAGCGCAATATCCGCCCGTTTGTGAGGAACAGATCCATCTTTTCCCTCAGGCTGTCGGGGATCGCCATGTCGCGACACCGCTCCCAAAATGCACCGGGACGATTAGTCGCCTTATAATGCAAGATGATGAAATCGCGGATCGAAACGAATTCAAAATCCATGCGGGCATTGAACGCATCGATGTCGGGTTGATGGAAACCAGCCGATGGGAAGAATTCCAGAAGCTTGGCAATGCCCGTTTGGATCAAGTGGATGCTGGTCGATTCCAGCGGTTCAAGGAATCCACTCGACAAGCCAAGGGCAATACAGTTTTTCTTCCAAATCTCCCGCCTTTTACCCGTGACAAACCGAAGCTGCCGTGGTTCGGCCAA
>JAZKGS010000053.1:17772-26499 GCA_040385805.1 Pseudomonadota bacterium
TCGCCCTCAATGACCGCACCCGATGCAAGCGTCAGGCTTTGTATGTTACCGCTCTCGGGATGGACCGCCACATCCGCAATGCGGCCTTCGGTGCGTATCACACCGCGCGCTTCGGCATATTTGCGCAGGAACGCGGCGTAGAGTCCTGCGTCAAAATGATAGGCGTAAGCGACATTGCTTGGCGGACTGCCGGGCTTTTCCTGCGGTCTTGCAAAACGGTTTTGTGACGCGGCAAGCGCCGTGGGCGCATAATCCCATAGCGAGCTATTGCCGCCTTGCTGCCGATGCCGCAGCCAATATTGGTGAAAAGGCACGAGGCCAAGGGGCCGACCAATGCCGCCAAAGGCATGGATGTAGCGGTGCCCCGGTTCACGCCAATCGGCAAATTCAATGCCGAGCTTAAATGACCCCTGCGTGGCGCGGATAAATTCGTTTTCGTCGATACCAAGGCTTTGGTTGAACAGTTGGATGGCGGGAATTGTCGCTTCGCCAACGCCGACGGTGCCTATCTCTTCGGATTCAACAAGCTCGATGTTGTAGTTTGGCCCCAGGAAGCGAGCGAGCGCGGACGCGGCCATCCAGCCAGCGGTGCCGCCTCCGGCAATGACGATCTTTTTAAGAGATCTCTCCATCATCCCCACTTCAGACAAAAAAAGCCCCCGCCACGTCAGGTGAAATCCTTCCGTGGCGGGGGCCTTTGCTAATGCATTAGAACTTGTAGTTAAAGCCAGCCAAGAAGCGACGGCCATAGATTTGGTAATCAATAACCTGATTACGGCTTGCGCCGACCGAGGCAAAGCGCTCGTCTGTCAGGTTCTGGCCCTGAAGATACAGCGACAGGCCTTCCAACGAGCTACCTTCTTGGAAGTCGTAGCCGATCTGACCATCGACGATCATTTCGGCAAGCGCTGTCCGGCGTGTTGGCGATCCACCAAAACCAGTGAAGTCACCAAGGAAGGTCGAACGGTAACGGACCGAACCACGTGCGTTAAAGCCCCATTTTTCGAAATAGGCGGTGCCGTTGGCAACCCACTTCGAATAGCCCGGGATCTGGTCAACATTGCCACCAGCATCCTTGATTTTGGTTTTGGTGTAGCCAACGCCGCCGGTTACGCCAAAGCCGTCAAGTGCTTCGCTAAAGTTGCTGAACGGCAGGGTAATGGCCAATTCGCCGCCATACAATTTGCCGCCGCCGGTATTGAAGGACGATTCCAGACGGCCGGTTAAAGTTGCTGGTGGCAAGCCGGTTGGCAAGGGGTAGCCGTCATAATCAAACGGAAAGCGGGTGCGGTCGATGTAGCTCTTTATGTCCTTGTGGAACAACTGAAGCGAAATCAGGCCGGATTGACCGAAATACTTTTCAAAGTTCAGGTCAAAGGCATTCGCACGATATGGACGAAGCTGCGGGTTACCGCCGCTTCCGTCGATGAACGGTGCTAAGCCAGTTGGGCTGTCGGCAATCGTGTTGTTGATGCCGTAGGATACTGCGACGCGCAAATCGTCAAGGCGCGGGCGCTGAATCTGACGTGATGCTGCAAAACGGATAACGAAATCGCTATCAAAACGCATCGACAAGTTGAGGCTTGGCAAAATATCCCAATAGCTTGCGCTTGCAACCACTTGCCGGGCAACGCCGCCTGCAAATACTGTACCTGAAGAGCCCTGATCAGTGTGGATCGCTTGAACGCCGATATTACCTGTCAGGGTGCTGCTACCCATTTCTTGTTCAATATCCGCCTGCAGATAGGCAGTCATCAAATCTTCGGTTACGCGGAATGCCTTGGCAGGAATGTCAGGTGACGTATTGCGTTCAAGCACCAAAGTGCCATCGGCAATCAGGTCACGCGCATCATAGCTGACAATTGGTCCAAGACCGAGATAACCAAGGTTGGTAGGACGCAACAACGCGTCAGCAGGAATGGCCAGTTCCAACGCGCCGCCGCGCAAACGCACGAGGAATTCGTCAGGTGTCAGGCTTTTGTTGCGGTCGGTGTAATTCATTCCGAATTTAAAGGCCGAAAAGAAGCCTTCGACTTCTTTTTCAACACCAACGCGGTATTGCTTCAATTCGTCTTCCACAATGCGGTTGTTGTAGTAACCCGCTTGTGGAACAACGCCGCCACCCCAACCCAGCGGGTCAGTCAATTTAATAAGCGCAGGGTTGCTGTAATCGAGGCTTGGGTCAAACACAGTCCCCGACGGGCCCGATGTGAAACCAATAGTGTCAGTCGCACCAAGCGCTTCACCGAAACCAGTCCCGGAATATGCTTCAACGCTCAATTCGTTACGGTCAGTGCGTGAATAGCCAACGTCAATAAACGCCTTCCAGCCATCATCGCCGGTATATTCGGCGTTATAGCCGAACGAATAGAGATCAGCCTTGCGCTGAAAGATGTCGTTGCGGACGACGCCTTGAACATTGTTGAACGTGCCAGCGGTGACGAACCCATCGGCGACGGTCGCGGTTGCTGGGTTAAACGTTGTGCCAAATGCACCAAAGCCCAGCGGCAATTCAATACCGCGCTTCGACTGATCATCCTCGAAATTCGAATAGAAAGCATCCAGGGTCATACGGACGGTGTCCGATGCCTGATATTGCAGTGTACCGTTAAGGCCCAAACGCTTCAACTGAGTCGATGTCACATAGGATTTCGATCCGCCAATCACCGCAGGTGATGCAGCGGTGCCCGATCCGGCATAACCCCATGCGTTGAACTCCTGCAGCTGATATGGCTCATCCACATAGGATGCCGACAGCGCGATGCCGATGGTGTCATCAGCAAACTGGTCGATATAGGTCGCGTTGGCGCGATAGCCGTATTTCTTTGAACCTGCGTTCAATGCGCCGAGGTCAGCATATGTCCCGCGCGCACCAACGGCGAGAACCGACTTGCCATAATCCAACGGACGAACGGTACGGATATCGATGGTGCCGACCAGGCCCTGACCAACAAGCGACGCTGTCGGCGATTTGTAGACAACAACCTGGCTAACGATTTCAGACGGATATTGGTCAAACTCGACGGCGCGGTTGTCGCCGGTTGAAGTCTGCTCACGGCCATTCAAAGTGGTCTGCGAGAAATCAGGGCCAAAGCCACGGATTGAGATGTTGTTTGAGCGGCCGTTCAAGCGCTGCGAAGTTACACCTGGCAGACGGGCGATGGATTCACCGATCGACGCGTCGGGCAACTTGCCGATGTCTTCGGCTGACACCGATTCGACGATCTGGTCATTGTTCTTCTTTTCATTGACCGCATTTTCCAGCGACGCGCGAAAGCCGGAAACAACAATTGCATCCTCTTCGTCTGTGGTCGTTGAAGTGGCATCTTGTGCAAATGCGGGTGAAGCAAATGCAGCAAAAATTGCTGCACCTAAGGCAAGGCGGCTAGCGCCATGCCCAAACCGGCGTGCTGGATTCAATTGGAACTTGGCCATTATTCACTCCCCTAAATGACCTCGTCCAATTTTGGTCGACGATGGCCAGCTTCATTAAAACCCCAATGTTTATCGGGGTGCGTTTTTGTTAAACCCAAAATGGGACCCGTTCGGCAAATTGACCAGAAACTCACATACGTATTCAAAACTATGCAATGCCGACTGTGGCGTATCGGCAACAGCCTGCGTTTGATGCATCCATGAAAACTTAGCTTTCTTGGGGTTTTTCGTGCTGTTGCGCTGGCTGGTCTTTCCATCTACTTTATGGATGGGAGAAGGAAAGGCGCGAACCAAAGATGGCTATCAAGGCCACATCATTTGATATTGCACAGCTTGCAGGGGTTTCGCAGCCGACGGTTTCACGTGCGCTGCGCGGAAGTCCCACCGTATCGGCGCAAACCCGGTTGCGCATTGAAGCTATTGCCAAACAGCTTAATTATAAGGTCGATAAAAACGCCTCTAATCTCCGGTTGCAAGAAACGCGCACGCTGGCTTTGCTGTTTTTTGAAGAGCCTTCACCTGATGATACAGGAATTAATCCGTTTTTCTTGTCGATGCTTGGGTCACTAACGCGCACTTGTGCCCAGCGCGGATATGATCTGCTTATTTCCTTTCAGCAGCTCTCGGCCAACTGGCATGTTGATTATGAGGACAGCCGCAAGGCCGACGGTATTATCCTGCTTGGCTATGGCGATTACGAACTGTACCGCGCGAAGCTGGAGCAGCTGGTTGAACAAGGCACGCATTTTGTGCGTTGGGGCTTTGCGCAGGAAGGTCAACCGGGCACAACAATCGGCTGCGACAATTTTCGCGGTGGAATAGATGCTGCACGGCATCTGCTTCAGCATGGCCGCCGCCACATTGCCTTTCTGGGTGACGCCAGTAGTCATTATCCGGAATTTCAGGACCGGTATCGCGGTTCCTGCGAGGCCCAAGGTGGCGAGGGGATTATTGCGAACCCGGATTTGCAGGTCGATGCGCTTAATTCGCAAGAAGCCGGATATGCAGCGGCGATGCAATTGGTCGATAGCGGTGCGAAATTCGACGCTATTTTTGCGGCCAGCGATACCATTGCCATCGGTGCTATGCGGGCGCTGCGGGAGCGTGGCTTGGAGATCCCCGGCGACGTTGCCATCATTGGCTTTGACGACATTCCTGCAGCAAGCCTAACCCATCCGCCGTTAACGACTATTCAGCAGGATTATCGTCTGGCTGGCGAAGTACTGGTTGACGGTGTGTTGAAGCAAATTCGTAACGAGCAGGTGCCAACCGCCGTGCTGCCTGCCAAGTTGATCATCCGCAAATCCTGCGGGTCACACTGAAGGCTCAATTCCCCGTATACGTATGCGTAGAATGCAAAGCGCCGCCTTAGCATTGCGGCGGCGTATTTATTCTGTCAGCCTGAATGCATAAAAATAGTTTCGGGAGAGAGTGATGGAAAAGCCGCGTCAGGGCTTTTGGGGGCTGTGGAATATCAGCTTTGGCTTCTTTGGTATTCAAATCGGCTTCGCGTTGCAAAACGCCAATATGTCCCGGATATTCCAGTCATTAGGCGAAAGCCTCGATAATTTGACAGTCTTATGGATCGCCGCACCACTCACTGGTCTGCTGGTGCAGCCAATCATTGGACATATGAGCGACCGGACGTGGCTGGGACTGTTGGGCCGCAGACGTCCGTATTTTCTTGCGGGTGCGATAATGGCCTCGCTTGCTTTGTTCATCATGCCGCTGTCGCCGGTTTTGTGGGTTGCCGCAGTGATGCTGTGGATTTTGGATGCTGCAATCAACGTATCCATGGAACCTTTCCGGGCGTTTGTGGGCGACATGCTGCGCAAGGATCAGCATACCGCCGGCTATTCATTACAGACTGCATTCATTGGTGCTGGCGCGGTGGTGGGTTCGATCTTCCCTTGGGCGCTCGATCAATTTGGCGTCGCAAACGAAGTTGCCGGTGGCGGCATCCCTGACACCGTCAAATACAGCTTTTGGTTTGGCGGGCTTATCTACCTGTTGTCCGTTTTATGGACCGTTTTTACCACGCAGGAATATAGTCCTGACGAACTGCGCGCTTTTGATTCCGATCCTGAAATCGATACCCAGTCCACTGTGCGTGCACTTGCCGCCCGTTCGTTGACAAGTGCCTGGGTGTGGATTGGCGCTGGCGCCGCAATTTGTGCTCTTGTCTTGCTGGCCGGGCTTGAAAAGGAAATGTACCTGCTGGGCGGCCTCCTCATTGCTTACGGCGTGGCAAGCATTATTGCCATTCGGTTTGCCAAAAGCGGCCGTGGCAGCAACATGCTGAGCGATATTGTCGGCGATTTTTCGGGTATGCCGGACATCATGAAAAAGCTCGCACTGACTCAGTTCTTTAGCTGGTCTGCTTTGTTCATAATGTGGATCTACACAACGCCGGTGGTCGCCCAATATGCCTTCGGTTCAAGTGACCCGGCGTCTGCGGCCTATAATGAAGGCGGCAATTGGGTGGGCATATTGTTCGCTGTCTATAATGGCGTTGCGGCATTGGCGGCGTTGTTTCTGTTGCCGCCGATGGCGAGACGTTTCGGCAAGGTACGCACCCATATGATATGCTTGCTGGCGGGGGCCGCAGGCTTTGCTGCATTCTTGTTCATTCGCAATCCGCAAATGCTGTTGATCGCGGAAATAGGCATTGGAATTGCGTGGGCGTCCATTCTGGCGATGCCATATGCTATTTTGGCGTCGAGCCTGCCGCAGCAGAAACTTGGCATCTATATGGGTTTGTTCAACGTGTTCATTGTTGTGCCACAATTATTGGTTGCGACCGCCATGGGGACCATCCTCAAACAGTTTTTCCCGACCGAGCCAATCTGGACCATGGCGTTCGCCGCCGTCGTTATGGCGCTGGCGGCGCTGGCAATGCTTCGCGTAAAGGAAGTATCAAGCTGAGGGCTGCTCTCGCGCATCCATTTCTTCTTGAAGACGCCGCGATACCGCTTCGGGAGAGCTGGTATATTTGGCAAGCCTCGAATAAATCAACGGGATGAGGACGAGGGTGATGAGCGTTGCCAGCGTTACCCCGAAGACAATCACTACGCCGATCGCTGACCGTGCAGCACCACCGGCACCACCGGCAATTGCCAACGGGATAGCGCCAAAGACAGTTGCGATTGAGGTCATCAGAATTGGCCGTAACCGCCGTGTCGCGGCTTGTTGAATTGCCTCCAGTATCTCCATGCCCTCGTCGCGCAACTGGTTGGCGAATTCGACGATGAGAATCCCGTTCTTGGCCGCCAGTCCGACGAGCATGACAATCCCGATCTGACTGTAGAGGTTCAGCGTCATACCCGTCAGCGCAAGACCTATGACACCGCCGCCCACCGCCAACGGAACCGTCATAATGATGGTGACCGGGTGTACGAAGCTTTCAAACTGGGCCGCAAGGACAAGATAGACCAGAAGGATCGTAAGAATGAACACGAGGACGATCGAACCGCCGGTTTCCTTGAACGCCTGACTTTCGCCGCGATACCCCACAGCCAAAACTTCGGGCGATGCTGCCGCTTGCTCTTCTAAAAAGGCCAAAGCTTCGCCCATTGAATAGCCCGGTGCCAGCCCTCCTTGCAGCGTTATTGCGCGTAGCTTGTTAAAACGGCCTAAGTCGCGCGCACCCGCGGTTTCGGTATATTTGATGAGATTGGCCAGCGACACCAATGAGCCATCGCGTGTCCGAAGCTGGATAGCCGCGAGGTTTTCGGCCGTGGCGCGATCCGCTGCATCGGCTTGCACAATGACGCGATATTCTTCACCGCGATCCAGATATGTCGATACCCGGCGGGAGCCCAAGAGCGACTGCAGTGCCTGACTGACGTCAGCTACGGACACGCCAAGGTCGCCCGCCCGCGTCGTATCGACCTGAATCTCCATCTGGGGCTTGGTCTCCTTATAATCGGAGTCCATATTCACGATGCCAGGATTTTCATTGGCAGCGGCCAATATGCGGTCGCGTGCTGCGCTGAGCGATTCATAGGTTGACCCGGCAATCACGAAATTGATTGGCTGGCCTCGTCCGCGGCCAAGTGAAGACCGCACGGAAGCATTGCCGCGAACGGCAGGCATCTCGGCGAGGGCCTTGTTGACCTGCGCCACAACATCTTCGGTTGTTTCAGTCCGTTCGTCCCACGGCTTTAGAAAGACGATGAAAGTCCCGCTGTTAAAATCATCGCTCGCCCCGAAACCGCCGGGTGTCCGCTGGATTACGGAGCGCACGGTGCCCTTGTCGAGCAGCTTCACAATTGGCTCCGACGCCTCAACCATATATTTGTCCATGGCTTCGTAGCCAGTTCCCTCAGGCGCGGAAATGTTCGCGCTCAAGATGCCCACATCTTCCGCAGGCGCGAGTTCGGACTGCAATGTTGTGAAGAGGAAACCAGCAACGACAAGGAACGCAAGCACGCCGAGTGAAGCGGCCAGCGGCTTCGCAATTACGCGCGAAAGCAAGCTTGAATAGCGCCGCTCAAGCCGTTGGAACTTATCATCAACCCATTTTGCGACGCGGCCGCGCTCTTCTTGCTTTAAAAGCTTCGAGCATAGCATTGGAGCAAGGCTGAGCGCGACAAAGCCGGAAAAGGCGATGGCCGCGATCATCGCGCCTGCGAGTTCGCGGAACAGCAGGCCAGTTTGCCCTGCCAAGAACATAACTGGCACAAATACCGCGCATACCACGATGGTGGTCGACACAACCGCAAATGCGACCTGACGCGTTCCCGTTACCGCCGCGACTAAGGGAGGCTCGCCTTGCTCAATCCGGTGATAGACGTTTTCAAGCACAACAATGGCGTCATCGACGACAAGACCAATGGCCAGCACCATCGCAAGCAATGTCAGCAAGTTGATCGAAAATCCGAGGAACCAGAGAACTGCAAACGTCGCCAGCAGACAGATGGGCACTGTGACGGCAGGGATAAGGGTCGCGCGCCAACTACCCAAAAACAGGAAGATCACCAGCACAACCAGCGCCGCTGCTTCGGCCAGAGTAACCCAGACGCTGCTGATTGCCTTGCTGATGAACAAAGAGTCATCAGATCCTACGGTAATGGTCATACCTTGCGGCAAAGTGGGCTTGATTTGCTCGGCCAGTTCCTTTGCGCCCTCTGCCACAGCCAAGGTGTTGGCGCCTGACTGTCGGACAACGCCCATGCCCAGTGCAGACTCGCCATTCAGACGAAACGCTGCGTAAGGATTTTCCGCTCCCGTCTCGACCCGCGCAACATCACCCAAGCGGGTCAGTGACCCATCCGCACCGCGCGCCACGAT
>JAZKGS010000053.1:26599-32667 GCA_040385805.1 Pseudomonadota bacterium
ATAGAAGAAAAACGGTCAACCAAATTGCGGTCAACATAATCGCTTAATTCAAGCCGCGACCAACCGGGTTTGGACACGACGAGGAAAATGATGGGTGAAGCATCGGCATCGACCTTGCGGACTTCAGGCGGCAATACTTCTTCGGGCAAATCGTCCGCTGCTCCGCCGACGCGGTCTCGGACATCATTTGCGGCGCTGTCTACGGAACGGCCCGGCGCGAATTCGATGGTGATGTCCGACTGTCCATCGCGCGAGCGCGACGTAATCGTCTGAATGCCCTCAATACCGGCAAGCGAGTTTTCGAGGACTTGCGTAACACGAGATTCAACTACTGTAGCGGCAGCGCCAGTGTAGGTGGTTCCCACCGACACGATTGGCGGCTCAGTATCCGGATACTCGCGAACAGGTAGACTTAAAAAACCGACAACGCCGACAAGCACCATCAAGATCGCAAGAACTGCTGCGAAAACGGGTCTGCGAACGGAGGTGTCGGATAGTTTCATATCATTGGCGCGCTTTTGCAGGCCCGCCGCCAGCTTTGGCTGGACCAGTGCGCACGGTTGCGCCATCGGAAAGCTTCACGACGCCTTCGGTGACGATCTTGTCACCAACCTCAAGGCCCTCAATCACTTCAACCAGACTGCCGTCGCGGGTTCCAGTGACAACTGGTGTGCGCTTTACCTTAAGATCTGACCCAACAGTGTAAACGAAGCTAGTATCGCCTTCACGTACTAACGATAGTTCCGGCACAGCAGGCGCAGTGCGCGTTTTCGACATGATCGTGACCGACAACAGCATGCCGGGTTTCAGCATCGCGTTGCGATTTGGCAAAACCGCCCGCAAGGTCGCTGTGCGCGTTTGCGGATTAATGACTGGGTCAATCGCGGTAATTTTGCCTGAGGCCACATAGTCCGGAAATGCAGCAGCCTTTGCGGTGATAATTTGGCCAACTCGGACATTGGACAGCATTGTTTCAGGCACAGTGAAGTCGAGTTTGATCTGGCTAAGGTCGCTGACGGCAGCAATTTCGTCTCCGGCGCTCACGACTGCACCAACAGATATGCGACGCAACGACACCTGGCCCGAGAAGGGCGCACGGACAACGCGGTCACCAATTGTCGCGCGGGCTTCATTTGCGATAGCTTTCGCGGCACTGGCTGAAGCGGTTTGCGCGTCCAAGCTAGCGTTGGTCGCAAAACCGCGGCGGTGAAGTTCGGCGATCCGCGCCAATTGCTGGTCTGCTTCGCGCGCGCGGGCTTGTGCGCTGGCAAGTGAAGCGGTTTCTTGACCCTGCGCCAGAACTGCGAGCATCTGCCCCTTTTGGACATAATCTCCGTCAGAGAAACCAAGCTGCGTAATCCGCTCAGTCACGGGTGCGCGCACGGAAACCTGCTCATTCGCATTGGCAGTGCCAACCGCAACATAGACGTCCGAAAATTCTTTTGTGGTGGTCGCGCCGACCGTCACCAATGGTGTTGGGCGTTCGCGCTTTTCTTCGCCACCGCCACAGGCCGCGACACAGAACATCAACGATAATATGATTGGCTTACGCATTTTTTCACCGGTGGAGGGACGGGGAGGAGAATACCTCAATTTACGTGTTGGCTGAACTAACTCCAAAGACCAGTATTTTTCGACGAATGTAATCTTTCTTCCGGAAAACCGATTGTTTTGTGCCAATTTACGCTGCGCATCGCTCTTCACAATCGCATTTCTAATCAATGTCGAATGATGTGGTCGAATGCCGACAGGCCGGCCTTCGTCCCTTCGCCCATGGCGACGATAATCTGCTTATACGGCACCGTTGTGACATCTCCGGCAGCAAACACGCCCGGAAGATTGGTGGCGTTATGCGCGTCCACTTCGATTTCACCACGTGGCGACAAGTTCAGCGGACCCTTGAGCCATTCGGTGTTCGGAACCAAACCGATTTGCACGAAAATACCGTCGAGATCGATCCGGTGTGATTGGTCGGTGTTCCGGTCGGTGTAGACCAAAGCTTGCACTTTCTCGCCGTCACCGATGACTTCGGTGCTGAGCGCTGATGTGATGATGTCGACATTGGGCAAGCTGCGAAGCTTGTTCTGCAACACAGCATCAGCGCGCAACTGTGAATCAAATTCGATCAACGTGACGTGCGCCACGATACCGGCAAGGTCGATCGCTGCCTCAACGCCGGAATTGCCGCCGCCGATGACCGCTGTGCGTTTGCCTTTATACAAAGGTCCATCACAATGCGGGCAGTAAGCAACGCCACGGTTGCGATATTCCTCTTCGCCGGGGACCCCCATTTGCCGCCAGCGAGCGCCGGTCGACAGGATCAGCGTCTTGGCCTTCAACGATGCGCCACTTGCGAGTTTGATTTCGTGCAGTCCATCGGCACCGGCGGGGATCAATTCTGCGGCTGTCTGCAAGTTCATGATGTCGACGTCATATTCGCGGACATGCTGTTCCAATTGCGCGGCAAGCTTTGGGCCTTCTGTATGCTGTACCGAGATAAAGTTTTCGATGCCCATCGTGTCAAGCACCTGGCCGCCGAAACGTTCGGCCACCACGCCTGTGCGGATGCCCTTACGCGCCGAATAGATAGCGGCCGCCGCGCCAGCAGGACCACCGCCAACGACAAGCACTTCAAACGGCTCTTTCGCCGCAATCTTCTCTGCCGCACGGGCAACGGTGCCAGTGTCGAGCTTCGCCATGATCTGCGACAGGTCCATGCGGCCTTGGCCAAAGGGTTCTCCGTTCAGATAGATCGCTGGAACCGCCATGACCTTGCGTGTTTCAACTTCTTCGCGGAACAGCGCGCCGTCGATCGCCACATGGCTGACACCGGGGTTCAATGCCGCCATGATGTTGATCGCCTGAATAACATCAGGGCAATTCTGGCATGAAAGCGAGAAAAAGGTTTCGAACTTAAAGGTGCCCTCAAGCGCCTTGACGGAATCAAGCAGTTCAGCCTCTTCCTTTGGCGGGTGGCCACCCATGTGCAGCAACGCAAGCACCAGTGATGTGAATTCATGCCCAAGCGGCAGGCCGGCAAAATGTGTTTCCGCCGTGCCGTCCGCGCGGCGGATGGCGAAAGAAGGCACGCGGTCTGCATGGCCGTCATAGCGGGCCGACAGCAGATGCGATTGCTCCGCCACCGCTTCCACAAGCGCGCGCATTTCAGCCGACTTTGGGCTATCGTCCAGCGTCGCGACGAGTTCGACGGGCGTGCGCAAATTTGCCAGATAAGTTTTAAGCTGGGCAATGGTAGCAGCATCGAGCATTGGGAGGGCCTCTTTCAAGCGAGCACGTTCACGCCGTGAACGAACACGGCCGAAATCCTTGGAAAAACGGTAAATGGGTGCCGCACCGAACGCGCGGCACCCGATATTATGTATTTAGCTTAGATCTTGCCGACGAGGTCGATTGAAGGTGCAAGCGTTTCGCTGCCTTCTTCCCACTTTGCAGGGCAGACCTGACCTGGGTGCTCACGCACATAGATCGCTGCCTTGATCTTGCGGACCAGCTCAACCGCGTTACGGCCAACGCCTTCGCAGGTGATTTCCATGACCTGGATCACGCCGTCTGGATCGACTACGAACGTTGCACGGTCGGCAAGGCCTTGGCCTTCGCGCAATACGCCGAAATTGTTGCTGATTACGTGGTTCTGGTCGCCCAGCATGTGGAAGTTGATCTTGCTGATTGCTGGCGAGCTGTCATGCCATGACTTGTGGCTGAAATGCGTGTCGGTCGATACCGAGTATACTTCAACGCCCATGCCTTGCAGGTCGGTGTACTGGTCAGCAAGGTCTTCCAATTCAGTTGGGCAGACGAAGGTCCAGTCGGCTGGGTAAAAGAAAAATACGGCCCATTTGCCCTTAACGTCGGTGTCTGACACTTCGACAAACTTGCCAGCTTTGTATGATTGCGCAGTGAACGGCTTAATGCTTGTACCAATGATACCCATTTAAATTACCCTTGTTTGGTGGAGAGGTTGTTTTGACCGGGACGCCTGAACACGAATTTATTCATTTAGTCCAGCAAGGCTTTTTAGAATGACTAATCGTTTTTGTCGATAAGAGCTCTAGCTGTCATTTGCGCCGGCGCGATACGTAACTAATTCAAATATAATGCCTCAGCATGTGGTTGACGTCGACCCGCGCCTTCAAACGGCTTGCAAGCAGAAACACGCCGCCCAATTTTCGTTGCACAAACAAGGTATCGGACGGCGGAATGTGCCAGTTGCGGCGATCGGCCGCGATCGTCATGCCGTCGTCGCGCAAATCGGTGACAAAATCGGTGCGGCTAAAATCAAACGGGCCTTGCTGCTGAATCATATCAATCGCTGTCGCGACAAGCTTGTCGATCTCGTTTTTGTTCTGCTGCACGGTTTGCGCGTTCATGAAACCGATGTCGAGAACAGCAGCAAGCACGCCGTCCTTATCGCCAGCTACACCCATGTTCAGCAAATTGCGATATTGCGTCACCATGCTTTCCGGCAGCGCACGGGTCGCGCCAAAATCCAGCAGGACGACTTGCCGCGTTTTGGGATCATAACGATAATTGGCAAAATTCGGATCGGTTTGCATAAGACGGAATTCAAACAATTCACGCAACACCAGTCCGATCAGCAACGTCATGATCCGGTCACGCTCCGCCTGCGGGGCGCTGATCATCGATTCAATCGGCACGCTTTCAATGAAGGACATCGCCAGCACATTTTTGCCGCTGAGCGGAGCGTAGAAAGTCGGTACAGCGTATTCCGGAGCATCCCCTAGCAAGACGCCAAACTGCTTCAGGCATTCACCCTCACGGGCGTAATCGGCCTCCTCGTGCAACTGGCGTTTGGCTTCAGCCAGCAAGGTCGTGATATCCAGCGTCTTTGGAAGCACGTTAGACAAACGCAACAACGCCGCGACATTGTCAACGTCGCTATCAATGCTGCGCCGGACGCCGGGATATTGGATTTTAACGGCAACGTCTTGGTGATCCAGCGTCAGCGCGCGATGGACTTGGCCAATTGAGGCGGCGGCAATGGGCTGATCGTCAAAGCGGATGAATTGCGCGCGCCAATCCTTCCCCCAATGGCGCGTCATTACCATGTTCAACTGCGCGGGCGGCATATGCTGGGCATCGGCGCGCAGCCTTGCAAAAATGTCGGTCAATTCCGGCGGCAGAAAATCGCCTGTATCCATCGACACCAATTGCCCAAGCTTCATCGCTGCGCCGCGCATCTGGCCCAGTTGCAACGTTACCCGCAACGCATTGGCGGGAGTCATTAGCAAGTCGCTGACCGTTGGCTTGCGCCCGCTGGCAAGTTGCTTTGCGCCATCAAGCAACATGCTGCCAGCGATGCCTGTCGCCATATTACCAAAGCGGGCGATGCGGGACAGCCGTCCACTTGGGACACGAAGTCCTTTGGACGCAAATTGATCAGGGGGCATGAAATGGGTGCTCTGGAAAGAATGATAGATCGTAAATGATATGCCCAACGTCATTCGGCAAGTCGTGGTGCCGCAATAAGTTGCGAGATTTAAACGTTCATCTTCGGTTCGGACGGCATATGCCACTTGTTTTTGACAAAATTACAATGCAGCTATGCATAGCTGGGTGATGCAGGCAGATAGAGGACACAACATGAAAAAACGGTCGTTAAACAGCATCATACTCATATTGGCTGCCGGCGTATCCGCCTGCGGTGGTGGCGGAAGTGATGCGGGTAGCGGAGCCATCACGGTTCCGCCAACCAGTTCAACCCCGCCCCCTCCGCCTCCATCATCGACGACTTGCAGTCTGGCAAGTCGGCAGAATTTCGCAGGGTCGGTACTCAACGAATGGTATCTTTTTCCTGAGACGCTGCCTTCGGCGCTTAGCCCTGCGGCTTATAATTCCGTGCAAGGGTATATCGACGCGTTGACGGCTACGGCGCGCGGGCAGGGGCGTGACCGGTTCTTCACTTATGTCACCTCAATTCAGGAGGAAAATGCCTTTTTCTCGTCTGGCGCCACGGCCGGCATTGGCGTGCGCTTTGCTTTCCAAGGCGACCGCGTATTTGTAATTGAAGCGTTTGAAGGCGCGCCTGC
>JAZKGS010000054.1:0-3239 GCA_040385805.1 Pseudomonadota bacterium
CCGCGATAGGCACCATGATGAGCGCCATGGACGTGTTGGACATGATCATGCTGAGGAGAGCAGTCGAGCCCATGAATGCGATCATCAGACCACGGACGCTATGTCCCGACCGCCCGAGGATCGCGAGCGCGACGCGTCTGTGCATGCCGGTACGCTCGATGGTGAGCGCCAAAAACGCGCCGCCAAGGATGAGAAAAAGGGTCGGCGAATAATATTCCTTTGCCACGTCCTGCGCGGTCATAATATCCATCAACGGCAGCGCGAGAAACGGCAGCAATGCAGTCACCGTCAACGGCAAGGCTTGAGTCATCCACCATGTCGCCATCAATATGGTAAGCGCCGCGACCCGCCAAGCAGATGGTTCCATCCCCGCTGGCGCAGGCAGCATCAGCATGAGGACAAAGACAATCAGTCCGCCCCAAAAGCCGACCTTGTCTGTCTTCATGGACGCAGGCCAATTAGCGACAGTTGGCGGCCGTATCCGGGTTCGCCCAAATGGCAGCTGCGCCGATAGCTGAAAAATCGGTCCGGCTGGCTATAGGTATCTTCGCCCATGCATTCGACGGTCTTGATGCCTGCCGACGCCAGTCGCGACGCGACATAACCTTCAATATCGAACTGATAATGGCCCGCTTTTCCGTCGGCGAAGAAGTGTTCATTTGACGCAGCTTGCTCGACGAAATTCCGGAAAAAGCTCTCGTCTACTTCATAGCTTTTCTGGGAAATGCACGGGCCAATGGCGCAGTTTATGCGGCCGACTTCAGCGCCAAGTTTCTCCATCGCGGTAATGGTGTTTTCAAGCACGCCGCTAATCGCGCCTTTCCAGCCTGCATGCGCCGCTCCAATGACTCCTGCCTCAACGTCGGCAAACAGGACAGGGACACAATCGGCGGTCACAATGCCGAGCAGGACGTTGGGCTGGTCGGTCACCATCGCGTCTCCGCGAGGCGGATCGTCTTCCGAAATGTCTTGGCCGATGCGAACAACATCCGGGGAATGGAACTGGTGGACGCGGGCAAGCCTTGCGCCGGGCAAGACCGATTGCACGCTTAGTAGGCGATTTTCAACGACGGATTCCCGCGCATCTTCAGAACCCAACCCTACGTTTAGGCCCGCATAGATTCCGGTCGACACGCCGCCCTTTCGTCCAAGAAAACCATGCGCCACGCCGTGCAGCACGCCTGATTGGATCACTTCAACTGCCATGCCTTGCGTCTCCTCCCGTCGCCTCTAATCGCAACTGCCGCGCTTGACGGCAAGCCATTAGATTGCGAACCAGCATAGATGCAGCGACATATGCTTATATTTGGAATGGGCTACACCGCCACCCGCCTTGCCGACAAGTTGCGCGCCGACGGCTGGCTGGTAACGGGCACAAGGCGGATGAGCGGCGGAGACGCCGTGGCTTTCGACGATGAAGTTGCAGTCCGGACCGCGCTCGAAAACGCGACGCATCTTTTGTCGAGCGTGCCGCCGATGGCCGAGGGCGGTGATCCGGTGCTTTTGAAATATGGCGCGGCGATTGCGGCGAGCAATGTCCCATGGTTCGGTTATCTGTCCTCCACCGGCGTGTATGGCGATACTGGCGGCGCATGGGTTGATGAAACCGCGCCCGTGGGCGAAGGCCGCCGCACTGCGCGGGCGGAAGCGGACCTCGCGTGGCAAGCGTTACGCGATGGCGTGCGCGTTTTCCGGCTGCCCGGCATTTATGGTCCCGGAAGGTCGGCCCTGGAGCGGGTCGAAGAAGGCAAGGCGCACCGCATTGATATGCCGGGGCAGATTTTCAGCCGCGTGCATGTCGACGACATTGTCGACGCGGTCATTGCTGCATTTGATGGCCCCGCTGGTGTCTACAACATTGCTGATGATGCACCGGCGTCGCAGAATGATGTCATCGAATATGCCTGCGACTTGTTGCAACGCGAATGGCCGCCTTTGCAGTCCATCGAGGCGGCTGGCCTGTCACCGATGGCGCGCGGCTTTTATGCGGAAAATCGCCGGATAACAAATGACAAGGCCAAACGGCTTCTTAACTGGGAGCCGCGATACGCCAACTACCGGCAGGGTTTGCAGGCATTGGTCGCCGCGCGGCTGGCGGGCGGCACGGCGCACAATGGGGAACCATAAGACGAGGCTTCAATTTACTCCCCAGATGATTTTACCCGACAGAATGTTTGGAGACAGATTTTGACGACGATTACAGCCGACCGTTTGGGAACGACGAAATCCCCACCCTTGTTGCTTGCGGTCACCGAGTTTGCGCGTGCCACACTTGACATCGGCTCGCTTTCAATCGCCGCGCCATTGCTCATGCGCGCGCCAAAAGGTGATGGCCATCCTGTGCTGTTACTTCCCGGATTTTTGGCAGGCGAAGGCACGATGAAGCCGCTGTTCAAATTTCTGAAGCGACTTGGCTACAACCCATATCAATGGGAACTGGGTCGCAACATGGGTCAAAAGGCGATTGGGTCCGAAGGCGAGAAAATGGTCGCACGGCTGGATCAGATATACGCGGAAACAGGACGCAAGGTTACGCTGATTGGATGGTCGCTTGGCGGGTCATTTGCGCGGATGCTTTCACGCCGCCGCCCCGACATTGTCCGTCAGGTTATTTCGCTTGGCTCACCTATCAAAGGCACCCCAAAGGCGACCAATGCCTGGATGGCGTTTCAGGTCATCACTGGCCAGAAAATTAATGGCCCCGAAATGCGTGCGCAAGTTGCCGAAGGGCATTTGATTCCGCCAGTGCCAGCCACCGCTATATTCTCGCGCTATGACGGCATTGTCGCCTGGCGTAACGCGCGTGAGCCGCAGGCGGAAACCACCGACAATATCGAAGTGCGCAGCAGCCATTGCGGGCTTGGCGTTAACCCCGCCGTTTGGTGGGCGATTGCCGATCGGCTTGCGTTGCCAGAAGGCCAATGGGCACCCTTTGACCGTTCGGGCGCAAAAACGTTGTTCTACCCTTCGTCAGGGCATTAAACTTTACGCGCCTGCATTGCGACGACCAAGCCAAGCATAGCCAACCCGCCGCCCGCCAGCGCAAGCGCCGACCAGACATAGCCTTCGAATATCGTCGACAGCATCATCGCGACGACGGGAATAACCACGCCTGTATACGCCGCTTTACCGGGACCAATGTCGCGGATCAGGCGGAAATACAGCGGGAAGGTGACCACCGAACCGATGATGCTGAGATACAGCACACCGCCGATATAGCCGGGCCGCGGGTCGATGAC
>JAZKGS010000055.1:0-5166 GCA_040385805.1 Pseudomonadota bacterium
CGGTTGGCTTGGGCACGCTGGCGTTCTTCTTCGGCACGCTGGGCACGTTGTTCAGCTTCACGTCGGCTGCTTTCCTCAAGCACTGCCAAGCGCGCTTCTTCAGCTTCACGCAGCAACTTTGCCTGACGTTCCTGACGACTAAGCATGTCATTGCCCGTTGGACGCGAGGCCTGTGGTGGCGGCGCGGCCGCAGGCGCAGCAGCAACTGGCGCAGCAGCTGGCGGGGGAGGCGGAGGCGGTGCCGCGACCTCGGGCTCAGGCGTATAACCAGGCTTACCGACGAGGCGCTTGCGCTTCACCTCAACCACAACCTTGTTGGTGCGGCCATGGCTAAAGGTCTGTTTGACTTCACCCGACTCCAGCGAGCGGCTCAATGTGAGCGGCTTGCGCGTTAAAGTCGGCTTATTATTGGTATCATCACTCATCGAAACAGAACCCGTCCTTACTCAGTCAATTGCGGAGATGTCAGCGTCATTGCCCCGCAAGTCCGCAACCGAAGCAGCGGAATCGAGTGGCGCATTACTGCATCCTTTGAAATTTAGCCAGCGTCCAAGATGATGCATCACCCGGTCCGCCGCTTTTTGGTTAATCAATGCAACGTGCACGGCATTTTGCCGCCCAAGCGCCGCCGACAAAGCATCCCGGTCCACGGGCAGCTTTACGCCGCCCTTTCCGGTACCTTCGGCGTCCTCACCCACGCGCCAGGCTTGGTCGCGTTTACCGCTGCCATCGGCGCTTGCGTCCGACGCATGCAGCAACAGTTTAACTTGGCCACTGCGCGATGCGGAATCGATCTTCTCAGCGCCCAATATAAGATGACCTGCCCGCGCTTCCAACCCAAGCCGGTCCAAAAACGCCTTTTCCAAACCACGATCAATGCGGCCGGTCAGGTCTTCAATGATGTCGATCTTGTCGGTCTTGAACGCACGGCGCAGCAATCCGGCAAGCTTGCCCTTAGCGAGCGCCTTGGACAATTCCTCACCGGTCACGCCGATCCATGCACCACGGCCGGGGGCCTTAGCGAACAAATCCGGCGCGATGCTGCCATCGGGGCCGAGGGCAAGCCTGATGAGCTGGGCACGAGTCCCATGCTCACCTGACAATATGCACTTCCTTATTGGGGAGTGTCGGTTCTCATTGAGAGTCGTCCGCTGCAATCGCGTCCTCCTCTTTGAGCCCTGATGCCGCAGCATCATCTTCGTCATCAAACCAGTGCGCGCGCGCAGCCATGATGATTTCGTTGCCTTGATCTTCCGACAAACCAAAGGTCGCCAATATGCCGGCTTTGTCTTCCGTCCGGTTACGACGCATTTCACGATCACTTCGTTCGTTGCGGCGTGGCTCGCGTGCCTTTTGGATCAATTCGTCGGTTGCCAAATCAGCCAGATCGTCGAGCGTCTTGATGCCAGCCTTGCCCAAAACGACCAACATCGCTTCAGTCAGGATAGGTAGTTCGGCAACGGCATCTTCGACGCCAAGCTCACGGCGCTCGGCACGGTTCGCTTCTTCACGGCGATCAAGCGCTTCTTGTGCGCGGTTCTGCAATTCTTCAGCCAGTCCCTCGTCAAAGCCTTCAATCGCAGCGATTTCGGATGGGTCGACATAAGCGACTTCTTCCAATTCGCTGAAGCCTTCGGCGACGAGCAATTGCGCAAGCGTTTCATCAACGTCCAGTTCCTGCTGGAACATTTCCGAACGCTCGACAAATTCCTTCTGCCGCTTCTCGCTCGACTCCGCCTCTGTCATGATGTCGATGCCACGACCCGTCAGCTGTGAGGCCAAACGGACATTCTGGCCGCGACGGCCGATGGCCAGGCTCAATTGATCGTCTGGAACAACAACTTCAATACGACCTTCTTCTTCATCGATCACAACACGGCTAACCGTTGCTGGCTGAAGCGCGTTAACGATGAAGGTCGCGGTGTCTTCCGACCATGGAATGATGTCGATCTTTTCGCCCTGCATTTCCTGCACGACGGCCTGAACGCGGCTACCCTTCATGCCGACGCAGGCGCCGACGGGGTCAATGCTGCTGTCGTAGCTGATTACGCCAATCTTGGCGCGGCTGCCCGGGTCACGTGCAGCGGCCTTGATTTCGATGACACCGTCATAGATTTCAGGGACTTCCTGCGCGAACAATTTCTTCATGAAATCAGGATGCGCTCGGCTCAACAGAATCTGTGGTCCGCGATTTTCGCGCTGCACCTTCATGATGAGGGCGCGGACGCGGTCACCGCTGCGGACGACTTCGCGCGGGATTTGCTGGTCGCGGCGAATGACGCCTTCTGCGCGGCCCAGATCAACGACGACATGACCGAACTCGACCGACTTGACGACGCCAGTGATGATTTCACCGGTGCGGTCTTTAAATTCTTCGAACTGGCGCTCGCGCTCTGCGTCGCGCACCTTTTGAAAGATGACCTGCTTGGCGGACTGCGCATCAATACGGCCCAAGTCCACAGCGGGGAGCGGATCAACGATGAAGTCGCCAACGACGGCGCCCTTTTGCAGTTTATCGGCCTGCTTCAGGTCGACTTGCTTGAAATAATCCTCAACCTCTTCCACGACCTCTACAACGCGCCACAGGCGCAAATCACCTGTCTGGGTGTCCAGCTTGGCACGGATGTCGTTTTCGGCCCCATAACGCGCCCTGGCGGCCCGCTGAATAGCTTCTTCAAGCGCTTCGATAACGATCGACTTGTCGATCATCTTTTCGGTGGCGACCGCATTGGCAATTGCAAGCAATTCAGCCTTGTTGGCGGCAATACTACTGGCCATGTTCTTAGTCTTCCTGTGCTTCGTCGTGAATGGGTTCAGCCTCTACTTCGTCCGCCCCATCGCTGTTGATGGGGGCAGTCGACGCAATCAGGCGGTCTGTCAAGAGCAGCTTGGCATGACCAAGTGCGGAAAATGGGAACGTCAGTCGCCCTGCCTTGCGGTCATCGACATGAATATCTTCGCCATCGACACCGGCAAGATCACCGCGAATATTTTTGCGGCCATCCATTGGCTCGCTCAATTCAATCTTCGCCTCATGCCCGACCCAATCGGAGAAATCTGCAAGACGAGTCAGCGGCCGGTCAATGCCGGGCGAGCTCACTTCAAGGCGATAAGCCTCCACAATAGGGTCAAGCTCGTCAAACAGGTCAGAAATACGATGCGACAGCGCCGCGCAATCGTCGATATTGAGCTGCCGGGTTTCGGGCCGCTCAGCCATCACTTGCAAGGTAGGCTCATCGCTACCCTGCGCGCCATTTGAAAACCACGCTACGCGCACCAACGAAAAGCCAAGCGCTTCCGCCTCAGGCGCAATCAAACTGCTCAGTTTATCGAGATCAGGCAAAATCAGTCTTTCTTATACAACATGCAATGACTTTCCGCGCCGGCCCCATTGGCGCCAGCCCTTCCAAGTTCTCACAATGTAAGGATGACAGCGGTATAGCCGCGAAGGCTTTCATATGCAAGTGTCTTGCACATCGGCCAGTTACTCCCCAATTGAAGCTGGCATATATTAAAAGGAGCTTTGCATCATGTCCAAATTGTCTTTCCTGATCGGCGCATCATTTCTTGCCGCCGCGTGCCAGCCTTCGGTCAGTGACGCCGCCCCTGCAAGTGCCAGTGGTCAGCCCTTTGACGTCGCCGTAGTAGCTGATTTCGAAGAACCTTGGGCCATGACCTTCGTCCCCGGAACGCCTTACGCGCTCGTGACCGAAAAGAAGGGCAAGTTAAAGCTGTGGCAAAATGAAGGTGCTGCTGTTGATGTCGAAGGCGTGCCTGCGGTCGCTTATGGCGGCCAGGGCGGACTTGGAGATGTCATACTCCACCCCGATTTTGCCAATAACAAATTTGTCTATCTCAGTTTTGCTGAACCAGGCGAAGGCGGTTTTGGCGCAGCAGTCGCGCGCGGCAAGATGGAGATGACGGACGGCAAGCCTTCATTGAGCGACGTCCAAGTCATCTGGCGGCAGGAGCCCAAGGTTTCCGGCCAAGGCCATTTCGGCCACCGCCTCGCCTTTGGTCCCGACGGCATGCTGTATATCAGCAGCGGCGATCGCCAGAAGTTCGACCCAGCGCAGGACCTTAACCAGAATCTCGGCAAGATTGTTCGGTTAACCGACGGCGGCATGGTTCCATCGGATAACCCATTTTATGACCAAGGCCGTGTAAAGTCGCAAGTCTGGTCCTACGGCCACCGCAACCCGCTTGGCATCGCGTTTGACGCGCAGGGCCGTTTGTGGAACCAAGAAATGGGCCCCGCTGGCGGTGACGAGTTGAACCTTGTTAAAAAGGCAGCGAATTACGGTTATCCGACCGTTTCGAATGGCGACCATTATGACGGCCGCAATATTCCCGACCACTCGGCAGGCGATGGCTTTGAAGCGCCTAAGGTATTTTGGAACCCGGCGATTTCACCCGGCGGTCTGATGATTTACTCAGGCGACATGTTCAAAGACTGGAAGGGTAGCGCATTTATCGGAGGCCTCGGCGCAAAAGCTTTGGTCCGCGTCAAGCTGGATGGCGAAAATGCGACAAAGGCCGACCAGTGGGACATGGGCGCACGCATCCGCGAAGTGGAGCAAGGCCCCGATGGTGCAATCTGGGTGCTTGAGGACGAACGGGCTGGCTCGCAGGGCCGCTTGTTGAAGCTTACCCCGAAGAAGTAACGAATTCGGCGGCGCTCTAACGCGCCGCCGTTACCGTTCCGGTCAAATCGGCCAGAAACGACCGAACGCGCTTGGCGTTCATACCCAGATCACTTGCCCCGACACGGCTAACCGAGCGCATGTCAACAATGCTGCCCTCGCCGGTGTCCGATGGACGCACGCGAAGTACGACATCATCTTTGAACTGGAAAAATGCGCTGGTTTCAGTTGCTTCCAATCGGCCCTCTTCAGGCAAAGACGCTGCAACTTCCCAGCCACGTGCTTCGGCAAGGCGCGCGGCTTTGGCGACCACGTTGGGCACAGGTTCATTGATCCGCACTGAGCGAATGTCGCCATACGCTTTTTGATGCACCACGCCCCAACGCTGCTGCGGGGTGAGGCCGCGCATTTCTTCGTCGTCGGCGCCCGGCACATTATCGAGATTGTCAGCGCGCAATTGCAATGTCTGGAAAGCAGGTGGATCGGCAAGGTCAGTTGAAACATCATGGATAGCAGGCACCGT
>JAZKGS010000056.1:0-8438 GCA_040385805.1 Pseudomonadota bacterium
AGTGCATGACCGATGTGCAAGCTGCCCGTCACATTGGGCGGCGGGTTCACGATCGTGTAGGGTTCGGCATTGGGCCGATCAGGGCGGAATGCGCCCGTGGATTCCCAATGCGCATACCATTTCGCTTCAATCGCGGCGGGGTCGAAAGTCTTGTCGATAGTCATGGAAAGTGGCTTTGCCAGCGCAACGGCAATTGGGCAAGGTTTTCACAAGGCTATCGTTGGCTTATAACGAGAGCAGGGGAGTATTTTTATCACGCAAAGCTGCAAAGCCGCAAAGAAAGGACGAAAGCGGCCTCCCGTGCAAGCTTCAGTCGTTCTTCTTCGGGTCTTTGCGGCGTTGCGTGATAATATTTTTGCCCATGGCGTTACGTGGCGCGCCGCCTGAAGATGAAAAAAGCTGCTGCAAAGCCGCCAGCCACGACGAGGCTCAACCACAATTCCTTCGATGCCGACGGGTCAAGGCCCTTGGCGACCAAGATGACTAACATCGCTGCCATGGCGATATATGTGCCATAAGGATGGAACCACATTTTGATCTGCAGGCGGGCCGGGTCCTCCGCCTCAAATTTACGGCGCAGCTTAAGCTGCGCGGCCGATGTCATGAGGTAGAGAAGAAGCATGGTCACACCACAGCTGTTGAGCAGGAAGCTGAACACCACGTCGCGTGACACCGCGTCGGCGGCGAGCGCGAAATAGCTGAACAGGCTGGCGATGAGGATAGCGCGGGCTGGCACTTTGCGGCTGTTGACTTGAACTAACCACTGCGGCGCGTCTTTATGCTTCGCAAGACCGAACAGAGCGCGCGAGGTGACATAAAGGCCGGAGTTCAAACACGACAGCACTGCGACAAGCACCACCGCCTCCATGATCAATTTACCCGCCGGCAAACCCATATAAGCAAGCGTGGTGGCAAAGGGTGATACCTTGGGTATGATTTCAGTCCATGGCACCACTGACACGATGAGAAAGATTGAAAGTACGTAGAAAATGAGGATCCGTACTGTGACGGAAACAGTCATGCGGCCGATGACCTTTGAAGGTTCCTCGGACTCGGCTGCTGCAATGGTCGCAATTTCTGCGCCGACAAGGCTGAAGATGGTCGAGGTCGCCGCCGCCAGCACGACGCCCCAGCCATTGGGCACAAAACCGTCATGCGCCGTCAAATTGCCAAAGGTCGCACCGCCGCCAGAGGTAAAGCCAAATGCCCATGCCGCGCAGACCAGAATGAAGACGATGATCGCTGCGACCTTGATGGACGAGAACCAGAATTCAAACTCACCATAAGCGCGCGCGGACATGAGGTTCACGGCGGTCAGCATCGCCATCAGGGCAATACCGATCCCAAGTTCGGGCACCGCGGGAAACCAGCTATGTAAAATCTGCGCGCCGGCAATCGCCTCGATCGCAACGACAACGACCCAGAAATACCAATAAAGCCAGCCGGACATGAACCCCGCCAAATGGCCAAGGCCAGCGCGGGCGAAGTCGGGGAAAGTTTGTACGCCATCAACCGCAATCGCCATTTCGGAAAGCATCCGCATCACCAACAGGATGATGAACCCGGCAATAGCGAAGGAGAAAACGGCGGCTGGACCAGCCTGGCTGATCGTTGTCGAAGAGCCGACGAAAAGTCCGGCACCAATGATGCCGCCAATGGCGATCATGGAGACATGGCGCGACTTCAAACTGCGTGATAGCTCCGCCCCGCCACTGATTTCGGTTGCTACATTATGTGCAATGTCCGTCATGCTTCCCCCTGAAAACTTCGTCTCAATTCTATAACTTTGTCTCCCCCGACTTGATCGGGGGTCCATGGCTTGAACTTGCGGTTTGTACCAACGCTACAGTCCATGGATTCCCGCCTTTGCGGGAATGACAAAGTTGGACTTATTTTGGTGTCTTCAAATATTTGCCTACCCAATCAAACACAGTCCGGTGCCACTGGATCGAATTTTTGGGTTTGAGTACCCAGTGATTTTCATCCGGGAACACGAGCAATTTGGATTCGACACCTTGCTGTTGCAACGCCGTGAAGGCGGCGAGTGATTGCGAGTAAGGGATGCGATAATCCTTCTCGCCATGGATCACCAAAGTTGGGGTCTTCCATTTTGCGACATGATTGACCGGGTTCCACTTCTCCGCATCGCTGCGCGTGGTCCATGGTCCGCCATTGTCCCATTGGTCGAACCATAATTCTTCGGTTTCATAGGCCATGGCGCGCAAGTCGAAGATACCGGCATGGTTGACGAGGCATTTGAAACGGTCGGGCCAGTTGCCCGAAATCCAGTTCATCATATAGCCGCCATAGGAGCCACCGAGCGCGCAGGCATTGGCGGTATCGAGCTGGGTATCAATCTTGGCGACAGCCTCCATGCCCTTTTGCAAATCTTCAAGCGGCCAACCGCCCCAATTTTTGTTGATGCTGTCGGTGAATTCCTGCCCGTAACCCGTCGATCCGTGAAAATCGATGCTGACCACGGCATAGCCTTGCGATGCCATGACCGCTGGGTTCCAGCGGTAAGACCAGCTATTGTTAAACGTTCCTTGCGGCCCGCCATGGACAAGCAAAAGTACGGGGAGCTTGCCCGTTGCGCCTTGGGGCTTAATGATTTGGCCGTAAACCTGATCGCCATTGGCCCCGACAAAATCGAATTTCTGGTAATTCACGGGGTCAAGTGTAGCGAGCGCGCCCGCGTTCACGTTGGTCAGCCGGGTCGTTTTGCCCCTGGCATCCATATGGACGAGGTCGGATGGCCCCGCGATGCTGTTGATCGCATATACCACGCCACCATTTTTGAGCGGAACGGCCTCCGCGATGCTGCCGCGATCGGTGAGGCGCGTGACCTTGCCTTTCAGGTCGACGCGATAAAGCGGCGTTTCCAAAACATCTTGCGCGGTGACGAGAATGCTTTTGCTGTCCGCTGCCCACGCCAGCGAGCCGACTGAACGGTCCCATTCGTCGGTGAGGGCAGTAACCTTGCCGCTCCTTAAATCCATCAGCTTTACAACGAGCCGGTCAGCCTCATAAGTCGCGCGGGCCATGGAGGTCCATGCAAGCCATTTTCCATCGGGCGAGGCGGCTGGCGTCGTATCCATGCCGGCATTGTCAGCTGTGAGGTTGACTGGGTTGGCCGCGCGCAGTGCAGACCGGTAAATATCAAGATTGGTCGATTTGGCTTCATTGGCGTCGGCATTACGCAAAGTGAACAGTACCGCACTGCTATCTGCGCTCCAGCTGATTTCCTCACCGCCACCAAAGGGCTTAGTTGGCGCATCGCCTACCAAATTGCCATCCATGGCCTCGCCCAGCGTACCCAGCTTGCCATCGGCACCAAGCACAACGGTAAAGACGCGGCTGTAATTGCCTGGCGTTTCCCACTGGTCCCAGTGGCGGACCAGCAATTGTTCATATTCGCGGCCAGTGCCGGGGCCAGGCTTCGAGGTGTCGCCGTCGTTGTCGCAACCAAATTCCATGCAGTCGCGCGCTATGTCACCCCAGACGGCAAATTTCTGTCCATCGGGGGAGATTTTGAAGCCACTGACATCGGCCTTGAAATTGCTCGCCTGCGTGGTTGTGGCCGACGCAATATCGTAACGCCAGATTTGATCCGATCCACTTTCGTTGCTGATGTAGAATATACTTTGGCCATCTGGCGCAAAGGCCGGGTCATGTTCATTCTTGTCGGGCTTTGATGCAAACATGACGGGTTGCGCACCTTTCGTGCCCAGCTTCAGCATGTACAGGTCCGTCTTGCCCTTATTCGCTTCAAGATCGGTTTCGCGCAATTGATAGGCGATCATGGTCCCATCGGGCGACGCCGCGACCGCCGACAGCCGCTTCATTGTCGCGAGATCGGTTTCGGTCATTGGGCGGGCGATGGCTTCGGTGGAAAGGGCGCCGAGGGAGAGGCCAGATGTGCCCAACAGGGCGGCGAGCAAGAGGGTCTTTTTCATGTGCCACACGCTAGTTAGGGCAATGCCTGCAAGCAAGAAAATTACCCGCCAGATACGAAAGATAGTAAGTTGCGTTTCTTGCAACTCATTTGTCTACTAAAAAACTTGAGTTTTATGCAATTGCGCCTATCTCAGCGCCAACAACGATAACATAAGGGATGCTTTCACAGGGACGACCCGGCCTTTTGGCTGTGCGGCAAAGTGAAGGAATGAAACATGCAGAAATTGGCAAGCTTAATTGGTGCAATCGCGCTTAGCAGCCTGCTTTTCTCAGTCACGCTGACGTGATCTGAAAATAGCTACACACACGAATGGGCGGGGATTTCCTCGCCCTTTTTGTGTTTTAAGGCTGACTGTTGGTGGCCTTAACGGACGGTTTTGCCGCCTTTCATAACATGCGTAATGTTTTCCAATGATGTAATATCGCTCAATGGATCACCGTCTACGGCGACAAGGTCCGCGAAGCGCCCGGGCGCGAGGCTGCCGAGTTCGCCTTCTTTGCCCAATAATTCCGCCGCGCGAATGGTTGCGCTTTGGATAGCTTGCATCGGCGTCATGCCATAACGCACCATGTAAGCGAATTGCTTGGCATTGCCTCCGTGCGGGTAAACGCCGCTGTCTGTGCCATAAGCAAGCTTAACGCCCATAGTCACGGCTTTCGTGAAGCCGACCCGCTGAACATCCGTGGTCTCACGGTTCTTGCGCAGATATTCTTCTGGCCATTTTTCGCGCGTCCCAATGTCATCGATATAATCACCATTATAGATATCCATGACCAGCCATGTTCCGTTTGCCTTTGCCAATGCCAGCGCCTCATCATCAATCAGGCTGGCATGTTCGATGGAGCGGACGCCAGCGCGGATGGCGTTTTTTATGCCGACCGCACCATGGGCGTGTGCAGTCACAAATTTACCTTTTGCTTTGGCGGTGGCGACGACGGTGCGCAGCTGTTCTTCAGTAAGTTCGGGTTCACCTGGTTCAGTCCCAATGGCAAGCACTGCGCCAGTAGCGATGGTCTTGATAAAGTCCGCGCCTTGGTTGATTAAAAATTCCGTCTTCGCGGCGGCTTCCCCAGCTGTGCGGGCAATGCCAAGCCGCATGTCCGCTGGCAGTTCTTCGTTGGGCAACACACCGTTCAATTCGCCGCCACCCTTGGGAAGAGTGATGTAAGCGCCAGCCACAAACATACGCGGACCGGGCACATGACCGGCATCGATTGCATCCCGCAGGGCAATATCCATCAGCCCCCGATACGTGCCAACATCGCGAACCGTTGTGAACCCCGCCTCCAATGTAAGCCGGGCGTTATGCGCGCCAATCAAGGCTGTTGCGGCAGGTGACGTCTTGATGGGCAATGCAAGGTCAGCGCTCTGCCCCGCGTCGGCCAGATGGGTGTGCAAATCCATCAATCCGGGAAGAACAGTGAATGCGGACCAGTCGAGTTGTGTTGCACCTGTCGGTGCTGGACCACACGGGGCGACGGATGTAATCTTGTCATCGGTGATGCTGATGCATTGCCCCGTGAGCACGGTGCCAGCCTGAACATCGACAAGCCTGCCAGCCTCTACGTAGAGATTGGTCCCGAGAAGTGGGGCTGGCGCGAGGGAGAAAGCTGCAGCCAATGAAGCAAGAAATGGACGGGTAACCCATCCAATATCGCAGTGTTTCATCACCCTTTTTTGGTGATACGCATGATTTCGCGTTCGACCATCGCCTCGACTATGGGCGGCAAATGGGTGTCGAGCCAATCTTTTAGCATCGGACGAAGCAGATCGCGTGTAAGGCCCTCAAGCGAGGTTTCGCCCGACCGGACGATCTGCGGCGCGGCGCCCGGCTCGGACAGGGTCTGCAGCGCTGAAAAACTGTGTCGGAGGCTTTGTGCCTTGTTGTCATCAAGCAAGACTTCGTCGCTGCCCAAATTCTCGTCGGCTTCAGTCAGCTCAAGAACCTCTTCCTGCTCCGCATCTGCTATGGCCGCTTTCACCGCCCGCTTATTGGCCGGGCGATTGCGGTCGTCATCGGCGATGATGCGTTTGATCGAAGACAAGATTTCATCCATCGAAGGTTCGTTTCGCCCATCAGCCATATTTACCGCCTTATTGCGTTGATTAACGCTCTTTGCCGTTGATAATTATGGGCTCTATTTCCGCCTTTTGTGCTGCTGTGTCAACGGTTCGGGTCGACTTGGCAACAGGGTCGGGCTGTGATGACCAATCGTTCCACGCGCCCTCGACCTTTTCATAATCGGCGACAGGATCATATAATATCCCGCCTTCAAGGCCCAAATCGCGCGCTTCTGCCTTGCCCATGGCTGCCAGCAAAGTGAATCCGGCAACATACGCATTGCGACGCGCAGCGACCAGTTGCACCTTGCTATTAAGCAATTCCTGCTCAGCGTTCAAAATGTCCAATATGGTGCGGTTCCCAACGCCGTTTTCGGCACGGGTACCTTCAAGCGACAACTCGTTTGCAGACACAGCGCGCTCCGATGCGGCAATCACATCAAGCGCCGCACGCCAACTTGCATAAGAGGCACGGGTTTGCGCAATGACTTCGCGTTCGGCCGCGATTTCCAGTTCTTGGGCTTGGCCAAGCCGGGCTTGTGCCTGCCGGATTTGCGCTGCGGGTTGGCCGCCCTGATACAGGGGAAGGGTCGCACGGACGCCGGCTTGCGCACTTAAGGAGCTGTTATCCGCCTGAAATCCAGGAATATTCGACGAAATCGATCCCAGCGCATTGCTGTAGGATGGCGACGTAAATACGCTCACTGTCGGCAAGCGCGACGCGTTGGCCGCACGGCGGTCAAAGCGCGCAGCCTCGCGCGTTTCGCGGGCAGCAATTAAGTCAGGGTTGCTTTCCAGCGCCACAGTCACCGCACCGTCGGGCGTCGATGGCAAATTTGGCAATGGCGGCGGCGCTTCCAATTGTCCGGGCTCACGTCCGACCAACTGGATGTAAACTTCCTTCGAACGGATGAGATTGGCGCGCGCGGTTTCCAGATTACTTGTGGCCAAGGCCAACCGTGCTTCGGATTGAGCAACGTCGGTTCGGGTCAGGTCACCAATTTCAAACCGGTCCTGGGTTGCTTCAAGATTGACTGAAAGCACACCAACCTGCGCACGGTTGAGATCGACAATCGATTCGTCACGGATGACATCCATATATGCACCGACAACTGCGGAAAAAATTGCGCTTTCGGTGCCGCGCAAATTGGCAAACCCAGCCTCAACACGGTTTTCCGCCGCGCGCACTGCATTTCTGATTCCGCCGCCAGCATATAAGGGCGCTGAAACCGTGCCGTTGATGCTGACCCCGCGTGCTTGAATGACGGAACCACCGCTGTCTTGAAGGACATTTTCGATGTACGTCGGCTGCACCGTCACATCGGGACGGCCATTGGCCTTGGCCAAAGGCACGCCTTCATTGGTGGCACGCTGTCCCTGACGTGCTGCCGTCAGGTTAGGGTTGGTTTCATAAGCCGATGCCAATGCATCCCGCAAAGTGTCCGCAGCGGCAGGCGCGGCCAATCCAGTGGAGGCAAGCAAGGCAGCAATGACCAGACGCCGAGCAATCAAAATACGAACTCCGGCTTACGGGCAAATGCCGCCAGCGGGGCAATTTCGCTATCTTCGAACGACTTCAACGCAATTTTCCCATTATGGACATAGCCTTTGGCGAGGCGCGTGACTGCACCTTCAATTACTCCAGTTACCAACCGCGCGCCATCGGTAGCAAGGTTTAGCAGCGCGGTGGGTAGTTCTTCAGCGGCGCCGTCGATGATTATAAGCGAAAAAGGCGCACCAGGTTGTGCTGCTGTTAGATTATCTGCCGCAACGGCGGTTAGCGCGGTTACGCGCATACGCAAAATAGCTGCGGCATAGCCGTCGGCTTTACCGACCAGTAAAACATTGTCGTCTGCACGTACTTCCGCGGCCTGCAACAACAATGCAGTAGAAACGGCTGGATTAAGAACCGATCCATCGTCCAGCGCGATCGAGCGATCCATATAAGCGGTAGCGCGGTGCGTCGCCGGCACGAAATCTTCGCGTGCGACACTGCCCATGGCAGCAATCACCCATGCATCCATCACGCCACTTGTGCGTAGCTGACTGTCCACCATGGAACGCCGCATTTCTTCAAAACTCACTGATTCCATCGGAATTTTTCCATTAACTTCTTGGCCATGTGGCACAACTGTATTGCAAACACAATACAGCGTTCGATTCCGGTTCTAGCCAGCCTTATCCCTCACGCCAAGCGGGATTCAGACGAACGGCCTATTTCGGGATGCAAATAGCAACTTTTTCCAAGACTTGTGGCGGGCAGGGCACAAGGGATCAGATTGCCGGTTGCAATGAATTGACCAAGTCGCTAAATGCCCGCCTTCACCACATAATGGCATTGCTTTTCAGGCAAGTTATTGTTCAGGGGCCCGATGGCGGAGTGGTGACGCAGAGGACTGCAAATCCTTGCACGCCGGTT
>JAZKGS010000057.1:0-15337 GCA_040385805.1 Pseudomonadota bacterium
GTGTAGCGTTTGAGATGCTCAACTGAGCGATAGCCTTCTGCCCATGCCAAATCGACATCGGCCAATGTCACGTCGTTTTGGAAATCGATGAAGCTTTTCTTAGGGCTAGAAACGGGCAGCACGTTATATATCGGTTGCGGCTCCGCAGCCCCGCCGATGGTCGTGACATTCTGACGCGATGTTGCGGGGATGAAGGCTTGCGCAGCCTCGTTCCAGTCGAGCGTCCCGCCTGCTTGCATGTGCAGATGCACAACAGGCGTGAACCCGCCCGATACTGCCAGTAAATCCGCATCCCATTCCATCGTCTTGCCGTCGACCAAGGAGGATACGCTTTTCAGGCAATGCCGCCGTCCTTTGGTCGAAAGCGGAACGGCCTTATTGTAAACGCAAAACCCACTGCCAGCGCCGGCGGGTGCCGGCCGAGCATCGATGATCGCAACGACTTGCGTCCCGGCTGCTTCAAGCGCCTGCGCCGTTTTATAGGCATCGTCGTTGTTGGTTGCGATAACGACGCGTTTGCCAGGAACCACGCCAAAGCGGGTGACATAGGTCCGCACGGCTTGCGATAACATGACGCCGGGGCGGTCATTATGCGCAAAGGCCATGGGCCGCTCAATGCTTCCGGTGGCCAAAATGACTTGGCCTGCGCGGACATGCCATAGTCGTTGGGCGACACCATGCGCCGGGATTTGTCCCGGCTCCGATATGCGCTGGGTCAACGTGACAAGATCATGCTCCCAATAGCCCGATGCTGTCGTGCGGGTTAGAATATGGCCATTTGCGGCGCGGATGCGCGCGGCGGTGGCGTTGATCCACGCTGCATCCTGTTCTTGGCGATCGCGGAGCAATGATGGCGCGAGAATATTGTCTTGTTCGACCAAGATGACGCGCTTGCCAGCCTCTGCTGCCTCAAGCGCAGCCTGCATACCCGCGGGGCCAGCGCCAACGACCAAAACATCGCAAAACGCCGCACGCTGGCTGAAACGGTCGGGGTCTGCAATCGTCGGTGCATTGCCAAGTCCGGCGGCCTTGCGGATGAAATATTCGTAGAACATCCATTTTTTGGCTGGGCCGAAAAAGGTCTTATAATAAAATCCCGCAGAAAGGATCGGGGCGGCCAAGCCCAGAACCGACCCCACATCAAACGACAGGTTTGGCCAACGGTTCTGACTTTTGGCCGCCAGACCTTCATATACAAATACATCGGTGGCGCGTGTGTTGGGCTCAGCGCGGCCACCTGTGCCGACGGTAACGAGCGCATTAGGCTCCTCAATCCCTGCCGTCATGATGCCGCGCGGGCGGTGATATTTGAAGCTGCGGCCGACAAGGCCAATGCCATTGCGCAGCAACGCCGCCGCAAGCGTATCGCCTTCCTGCGCTGTGTAGTTTTTACCATCGAAGCTGAAGCTGATCACGGCAAAACCTCCGGCCCGGTTGCGCGGATAGCGTGGATTTCGTTGGTAACGCGGTGACGCGTCACGACCATCCATGCGCGGCAGCCATAAGTATGGCGCCAGATTTCCGCGTCCACTCCGCGCGGGTTAGTGCGCGTGAAGAGTATTTCCATCGCTTCTTTGGATGACGCATCAAGCGCCACAACAGAATCGACAGTGCGTTCGTAGATAAATTCGGCCTGCGCGCGCGGGCCGCAATAGGGGCACGTAAACTGCATCATTAGCGGCTACTCGGCATCGGGCCGCTCCCTGTTTCATCAATTGTTGCGCCGCGTTCAAACCGGTCGAGCGCGAACGGCGCGTTCAGCGCATGTGGCGTTCCGGTCGCGAGCGTGTGCGCATAGGTCCAACCGGACGCTGGCGTCGCCTTGAACCCGCCATAGCACCAGCCGCCGTTGAGGAAGAGGTTGCGGACGGGCGTTTCGCCAATGATTGGCGAGCCGTCAAAACTCATGTCGGTAACGCCGCTCCAGGTCCGCACCATGCGCAGGCGTGAAAGTGCTGGCACGAGCGCAAGGCCTTGTGCAACCGCCGCCTCCATCACCATCGGGTTGCCGCGCTGGGCGTAACTTGGCCAATTGTCGGGATCACCACCGAAGACAATCCCGCCTTTGTCTGACTGACTGATATAACAGTGCAGCGACTGCGTCTGGATGACGGTATTCAGCATGGGTTTTACGCCCTCGGTCACCAGCGCCTGCAAAGTTTGCGATTCAATCGGCAGTTTAAGCCCGGCAAGGCCTGCCACATGGCCGCTATTGCCGGCGACGCAAATACCAGTGCGGCCGGCACCGATCCGGCCACGGGTTGTTTCGACACCGACGACTGCCTCGCCGTCGCGCACGAAGCCAATCACTTCGCATTTCTGGATGATATCCACTCCAAGCAAGTCTGCTGCGCGTGCATAACCCCATGCCACAGCATCATGTCGGGCGGTTCCCCCGCGAGGCTGAATCATCGCGCCCTCAATTGGAAAACGCGCACTGCGGGACATGTCGAGCAGAGGCTCCAACTTCGCAACTTGGGCGCGCGAAAGTAATTCGGCATCAATGCCGTCACAGCGCATGGCATCCCCGCGTTCAGCGAGCTTGACCATGTCGGCATCATTATGCCCCAACGTCAGGGATCCGCGGGGCGAGAACATGACGTTATAATTGAGTTCGTCACTCAAATGCTCCCACATCTTCAGCCCGAATTCAAATAGGTCATGCAACGGTTTTAGCCGGTAATTGGACCGGACAATCGTTGTATTACGCCCGGTATTGCCGCCGCCGATCCAGCCCTTTTCCAGCACAGCGATATTCTTCAGACCATGCACCTTGGCCAAATAATACGCCGTCGCCAGCCCATGTCCGCCGCCGCCAATGATGATGATGTCATAATGCGATTTCGGTTCCGGGTCGCGCCATGCCGGCTGCCAATGCTTCTGCCCGTTAAAGGCACCGCGCAGCAATCCGAACGCCGAATATCGGTTCATGAAATTGGCATCCACCCGCGCTTTTCGCGCCAATTCTTTTCAAGCTTATCAAAGCGCGACAGCTTTAGAAGGTCGATATTGGTGAAGGAGCATGTGCCGTCAATGACCAGATCGCGGATTGCATGCCCCGACGCGGGCGACAGACCAAAACCAACGCTCGACATGGACGCAACAACAACATTGTCGGGGCTGGTTAGCCGGTCGATAATCGGTCGGCCATCGGGTGAGTTTTCAATCACGCCTGCCCAACTGCGAATGACGTTCAGATGCGCCGCCTTGGGCAGCAGTTCTGCCAGCCTTTTGGCAAGGTTGCGCGCCAGCGGTGTTGACGGACGCGCCGCCGGGCCATTGGCATCGACATCAAGCCATTCATGCGGCCCGCCGCCATAGGCCAGATTGCCGCGCAATGTCTGGCGACCATAAATCTTGTGCCCGTCAACGCCGCCCAGCGGCATCATGGGGGCAGGCTCGGTAATGATCATTTCTGCGCGGGCGGCGGCCAGAGGGACATCAACCCCCAATTGCGCCATCAAATGCGGAATTTGCGGCCCTGCGGCGACGACAACGGCATCGCAGCCATAAGTCCCGTTGGCGGTTTTCACGCCGGTCACCTTGCCACCAGCGGTTTCAAAGCCAGTGACCGGGCTGTGCTGAATGATTTTGCCGCCCAGGTCTTGCAGCGCCCAGGCATAGGCCTGAACCGTGCGTTGCGGGTTGGCGTGGCCGCCAAATTTATAATGCACGCCGCCAAAGCAATTGTCGCCCGCGAGCGGAACAGCTTCTTGCACTTGCTTGACGTCAAGCAGCTCGATGGGGTGGTTGAGGCGGGTATGACGTTCCGCAATGAAGCGATATTGTTCCCATTGCCGCTCTGTCATCGCAATCAGGATACGACCCTTTTGATGTTCTGTCGGGTAGCCGAGTAGCTCATCCATTTGCGGCCAAAGCCGCTGTTCTTCATCGAACAAGGGGCTGGAATAATGCGACGCGCCGCCGCCGTTCCGTCCCGATGCTTCCCAGCCGACGATAAACTTGTCGAGCACCGTGACCTTCACGCCCGAACGGGCCAGCCACCAACCTGCGCTGAGACCCGTGACGCCGCCACCGACAATGATAACTTCGGAGCCGCTCATTTATACATTCCCGTATACAGCATCTCGCGATGCGCATCCTGATGTTCTGTGCCGATATCTTCCACCGGCACCCATTGGGTTGGAATGCCGAACCAGACGTCCCATGCGGCCTCCATTGCAGTAGGCTCATCCCATTCAGCCAGTATCTTGAGCGGTAAGGGGCGCACGGGAGCGCGGTGTGACGCCAGCGGGATGGTGCCGAACGGTTTATCGGATTCAATCGCCAGCATCATCGCTACCTGATCGCGGCATCGGCGACCCTGACACACGCCCATGCCAGAACGCGTCAGTCGCTTGATCTGATCTGGGTTCGCTGGGCCATCGTCCAGCAGCGTGCCAAGCGAACGGGCTTGAATCGCCGCCGGGCGGGGCAGGTAATTTGGCGGCTGAACACCGATCAGGTCGGCCAGCGTCACTTCTTCGCATTGGCAGATGATCGTATCGGGGGCATTGACGCGCAACGCCGCGCGGACCCAATCCATCCGATAAGCGATATGGTCAAAACCCGTGTCGGGCAAGCCAGCGCACGTGCCTACTGCCGCCACATTTGGTTCCCCCGCCGGAATATATCCTCCACGCGCCGGGTTTAGCGCCCTTGGCCCATGCATGGCATCCACCAGTTCAATGGAGGGTACAAGACCAATGGCAACGCACACAGTGTCGCAGGCAATGTGTGTGCCGTCCGTCAAGGTGATCGCTTCAATCCCGTCAAGCCCGCCTTTGCTTGCCGCGATGCTTTGTCCATAATGGATGGCAATGCCTGCTTCGGCAATTTTTTCAATTAGTGCAGCGTCGCCTTGCGGAGCATCACGCACTTCAACCAAGCCAACCACTTCCAGCCCATACTCCAGCGCCAGAAGCGCGGTTTCAAGCGCAAGGTCATGCGATCCCAAAACGACAATGCGCCGCCCGGAAAAGGCCCCATAACGCGACAGCAACATCTGCAAGGCCGCGGCCCCCATCACGCCGGGCTGGTTCCAGCCGGGAAAGGCAATGGCAAGATCGCGTGCGCCTGTTGCCAGCACAATCCTGTCAAAGCCGACCATCCACGACCGTTCCGAATCCGCAAGGCCAACAACTTGTTCGGGCAAGCTTTGGACACCCGGCCCATTGCGATACACGCCCCAAGCGGTGGTACCGAGCAGCAGCTCTACCCCGGCCTCCATCGCCTTTTCAAGGTCAGGCATACTCATGAAGATGGCTTCAAGCATGCGGTCAGTATTTTGTGTGGCGGCGGTCATACGTCCGCCGAAATAAAGCGGCGTATCATTGCCCATAAGCGCACCCGATACGGGATTTTCGTCCACCAGAAGTACCGAAGCGCCGCTTGCCGCGCCGTCGATTGCGGCTGCAATACCGCTTGGTCCAGCGCCAATGACGACGAGGTCATATTTTGCTTCGGGCGCGCTGCGCGTGCCGTTGACGGCGCATATATCGGTTCCGGTAAAGTTCAGTTCCATCACACCGCCTCCAGCGCCTGGCGCAAATCGCCGATTAAATCATCCACATGTTCCAGCCCGACCGAAAGCCGGATTGTTCCGTCCGTAATGCCACCTGCCAATCGCTGCTCAGGCGCGACCGCATAATGTGTGGTGCTTGCCGAATGGCAGATTAAAGTCTCCGAACCGCCCAAGCTGACCGCCAGTTTCAGGAGATCCAAACGGTCGAGCATTCGAAAAGCTTCTGCCTCGCCGCCATGTAGATGGAACGAAAAGGTGGACCCTGCCGCCTTGCATTGCCGGTCATACACCGCGCGGGCGCGGCTGCCCTCGTCTAGAAAGCCAAGATAGGTCACGCCCGCGACCTTGGGATGGCTGCGCAAAAATGCCGCGACACCGCGCGCATTTTCCATTGCGCGTTCGGTGCGTACGGCAACCGATTCCAACGAACGCAGAACCAGCCAAGCAGTATAGGGATCAAGATGGTTGCCCCAGGTTGTGCGCTGCATCCGCAGATGATCGATCAATTCCTTGCGACCCGTAATCCCGCCTGCAAGCAAGTCACTATGTCCGCCGCAATATTTGGTGAGCGAGGTCATGCACAGGTCGACTTTATGTTCAATCGGCCGCTGCGCAAACGGGCCGAGTAAAGTGTTGTCAACGACCACCAGCGGGCGATGCCCCTGCTTTGCACCAATTTCGTCCGCGATCCGCACCATCAGGTCAAGGTCAACCAAGGCTGCGGTCGGGTTTGCAGGCGTTTCGGCAACAATGAGCTTGAGCGGGCCTATGGCCATCGCCGCTTGCGCAGCTGCGCGCACATCGGCTTCGTCAGTACCATCAAGATAGGCGGCGGCATGCGATCCGAATTGCGGCATGATGCTGTTGTAAAGCATGTCGACGCCGCCATAGATCGGGCGGCCGTGCAATACGCTGTCGCCGGGACGGACATAAGCAAGCGCGATACTTGAATGTGCGGCCATCCCACTTGAATAGGCGACTGCTTCTTCTGCGCCGTCAATCGCGGCGAGGCGCTTTTCCAAAAAGTCCAATCCGGGATGGCCAAGCCGCGAATAAATGTGGTTGGTTTCGCCAACCAGTGGTCCGGTACCGTCAAAATAAGCCTCATGCACATTTTTTGCATGCTGCGCTGTTGGGTAGACGAAGGTCGATGTCATGAAAATCGGCGGCTTTACCGATCCCATGCCCATTTCAGGGTCATAGCCATAAGCCACGGCGAGCGTTTCGGGTCGCAACCCTTTATCCTTACCCATTGCCATGCGCCTCGATATAAGCGCGCGCCTTGTCGCAATAATAATCGGTGAAGCGCTGTGCGAGCATTTCGGCTTCTTGCGAATACGGGCCGGGTGTGTAGCCGGGGCTGTTCACGCCCGCTTGATTATTTTCGGCCAGCGCCTTGTCTTCCAAATTAGTGATGGTCCACAGGGCAGTAAGTTTTTCAACGTCATAATCCACGCCCTCAACAGCATCCTTATGTACATACCATTTGCCCGTGACATGGGTTTCATTGGGGCCAACCGGCATCGCGCTGAACATGAATACATGGTCGGCCGTGCAATGGACAAAGCAATGTGGGTCAACCGCCCATCGCATCGAGCCGATATCGCCGCCATTGGCTTCACACATCAGCTTTTTGGATAAATGCTGGCCATCGCTCGATATCGAAACGCAACCTTCATTCAATGCGAAGCGTGCGATTTGCCAATAATGTCCTTCCACGGGGGTTTGCGGCAGGCCAAGCGTATCCATCTTTGCTTCAAAAGCCAGAACGCGGGCATCATGGCCGCTGTCAAAATGCTTCGACATGCCCACGGGAAATGTTTTCGATAATTCTGGGTGGCCGGTACTGCAATGATAGCATTCGCGCGCATTTTCCATCACCAGTTTCCAGTTGGCATGTTCGACCAGAACGCTTTCATAGGCCTGCTTTGCATTCTTCAGATCATGCGGCGCTGCATATGACGTAAGCTTTGCCCGAAAGTCCTCGATTGGTGGCGGCGTGTCGGACAAACAGATGAAGATCGTCCCTGCGATACATTCAATGGCCACAGGCTTTAGACCATGGTCGGCCTTGTCAAAATCGCTGTCCATCCGGCCGGCTGCGAACAAGGAGCCGTCAAGATCATAGGTCCAACGATGATAGGGGCAGACCAACTTTGGCGTCGTGCCGCTGCCCGGCGCGCAAATCATGGAACCACGATGGCGGCAACTGTTGTGAAAAGCGCGGATCGTACCTTCTTTATCTCGCGTGATGACCACTGGCCATTTGCCCACCATCATCGAGACGTAGCTGCCGGCTTTTGGCAGTTCGCATTCCATGCCCGCCATCAGCCAGCTTTGGCCGTAAATCGCCGCCATATCAAAATCGAAGCTATCAGCTTCGATGTACAAGGCCTGCGGCAAAGTATGCCCCGCGCGACGCTGTTCAAACAGCGTGGCTATCCGCTCTAAGTTCATATTCGGGCCTTTGTGTGAATTCTCCCCTAAAATCGAATGGGCCAGTTACGGTGCGGAATAAAATCGCATTTTCGCATAGCCCTATGTCAAAATGTCTGGCTATGATGTGCCAAGCTAATCTGCCCGCATTTGAAAGGTCTAAGCCATTTCCAATCGCAGCACTATCAACCGTCGCTGGTTGCCACTGAATGCCCTGCGCGCGTTTGAAGCGGTGGGCCAGAATTTAAGCTTCACTGGCGGCGCGTCGGCGTTATCGGTATCGCAAAGTGCCATGAGCCGCCATGTCGGCGGGCTTGAGGAATTGCTTGGCAAGCAGCTTTTTGTCCGCGATGCGTCGCGGCTTTCGCTCACGGCGGCAGGCGAAGAATTGTTACCGGTGGTGAGCAAATGCCTCGACCGGCTAGAGCAAACTATGAATGCGATCCGCGATGATGAGGTGACTGGCCGTTCACTCCGGCTCCATGTGCCGCCGTCGCTGCTTCAACAATTGTTTCTGCCAATGTTGCGTGATTTTCACGGTCAAAATCCCGACATTCGCCTTGATGTTTCAAGCGCGCATGTCACCGGAGTGCCATCCACCGATTTCGATATGGCGATTGTGTATGACAGGCCCAATGTTGATGACAGGATTACCGATCTTCTCTGGATGGTCCGCGTCGCGCCATTATGCTCACCTGCAACGGCAACAGCAGCGCAGGGGAAATCATTGGAGGCATTTCTTAAAAGCGAAGAATTGCTGCACCTGAAACTAAGTGGCGAGCCGCGCGACCTTTTGTGGACAGCCTATCTTCGACAAAGCGGGCTGGTGATGGCAACACATGGGGGGCTTGCCTTTGATACCACGATAGCCGCTGCACAATATGCCATGACGGCAAATGGTGTCTTTTTGGGCGATATTGATATGTTCGCACAAGAAATTGCCGATGGGCGGCTGGTCATGCCCTATGATGCCGTGATTGAGGACGGCTATGGCTATTATTTGAAGCTGCACGCAGATGATTTGGCTGACCCTGCCATTTCGATGTTCCGAAGCTGGTTGATCAGCCGTTTTGGGGCATTGCGGCCAGAGCCGAGTCCGCACGCGCTAGGCTGATCAAGCGAAGGCCCGATTTTTCGGCCATCTTGATCGCCAAATCGGTCGCTGCCGAAATTGTCACGAGCATCGGGCAATTGGCAAGGATAGTCTTTTGGACCAGTTCAAGGCTGCAGCGCGCAGTCAATATGATAAAGCCAGCCGAGATGTCGATTTCCGCGCGGGCAAGTGCGCCAATTAACTTATCCAGCGCATTGTGGCGGCCCACATCCTCCCGCGTCATGAGTATAGTGCCGTCGACAGCGCAAAACGCGGCCGCATGTGCAGAACCTGTTTGCGCATTTAATGTCTGGTGCGACCGCAGGCTGGATAATGCTGAAAAAATAGACGCGTCGGCAACCTCAATATGCGAGGTGACATGCGGCAAGGGGCGCATGACTTCTTCGAGATTGTGCATGCCGCATAGGCCGCAGCTACTCTCCGAAACGCGCTGACGGGCGCGGGCAAAGACTTTCTCTGCGTTTTTCTGTGGCACCTGAATCCGCAATATCCATCCCAATTTGGACATATGGGCGTCGAGGGCGAGAATGTCGCCGGGCCGTTGGATCAACCCTTCCGACAAGCTAAACCCCACAGCATAATCCTCAAGATCAATCGGCGTCGCCATCATCACCGCGTAGCCAATGCCATTATATTCAATGGCAATGGGCGCTTCGGCTATGATCGCTCGTTCTAATGTTTCGGTCGGACCATGGACGGGTTTAAGCACCGAAAAGAGGACAGGCTTTGCGCCGTGTTCAGCCATTATTTTGCGCGTCAGCCAACAGACGAATGGCAGCAGCAGCGACCGGAGACAGACCATCGGCCCCATGCGCAAAAATCATCTGTTTCATTCGCGGGTCCCAAAATAACTGAATGTGCTCGGCGACTGCAGCAACGGGCGCATCGTCGGTCGCCAGATTGGTTGCAATCTGGTTGACCATGTGAACGAGGCGCTCGACGCTGTTCATTCGACCGCAATCCCGGTTTCCACGCGGCGCGCGCGTGCCGACAAAGCCTCATATTCTTCTTGCCACTCGGTTGGTCCGTTCGATGCGCTGATCTGAACCGCTGTGACTTTATATTCGGGGCAATTGGTCGCCCAGTCACTGTAATCGGTCGTAACAACATTGGCCTGCGTTACCGCATGGTGGAATGTGGTGTAAACAACGCCCGGTGCAACACGATCCGTCACGGTAGCGCGCAGTGTCGTTTCGCCCGCGCGGCTGGCCAATTTTACCCAATCGCCCGATTTAATGCCGCGATCTTCGGCATCCACTGGGTGGATTTCCAACAAATCCTCCGGATGCCAAGCGACATTTTCCGTCCGCCGTGTTTGCGCGCCGACATTATATTGCGACAATATTCGGCCGGTTGTCAGCAGCAATGGGAAGCGCGGGCCAGTTTTCTCATCTGTCGGGACATAATCGGTTACAACAAACTTGCCCTTGCCGCGCACAAAGCCGTCAACGTGCATGATGGGCGACCCGTCGGGGGCGTCTTCTGTCACTGGCCATTGCAGCGAACCTACCTCATCCAACCGCGCAAAGGATACGCCTGCAAAGGTCGGCGTGAGACGCGCAATTTCGTCCATGATTTCGGACGGGTGGCTATAGTTCCATTTCAGTCCCATAGCCTGCGCCAGCCGCTGCGTGATTTCCCAATCCTCCAGGCCGTTCATCGGAGTCATGACTTTACGCACGGGTTGAATGCGGCGCTCGGCATTGGTGAAAGTGCCGTTCTTTTCGAGAAATGTTGATCCGGGCAGGAAAATATGGGCGTAATTTGCGGTTTCGTTCAGGAAAAGATCGTGGACGATCACACATTCCATCGCCGCCAGCCCAGCGGACACATGGGCGGTGTTGGGATCGGACTGAAGAATATCCTCGCCCTGACAATAAAGCGCCTTGAACACGCCATCGACCGCGGCATCCAACATATTTGGAATGCGCAGGCCAGGTTCCGGATCCAGCGTCACGCCCCAGTCATTTTCAAACAATGCCCTAGCCTCGCCATCGCTAATGTGGCGGTATCCGGCAAGCTCATGCGGAAAGCTGCCCATGTCGCAGGCGCCTTGGACATTGTTCTGGCCGCGAAGCGGGTTTACGCCAACGCCGCGACGACCAATATTGCCCGTTGCCATTGCCAAATTGGCGATTGCCATGACGGTTGAGCTGCCTTGCGAATGCTCGGTAACGCCCAAGCCATAATAGATCGCGCCGTTGCCGCCTGTGGCATAAAGACGTGCTGCTGCGCGCACGTCGTCGGCGTCGACCAAAGTTACTGGCTGCAGATTTTCGGGGCTGTTGCGGGCTTGCGAAACGAATTCGGCCCAATGGCTATATTCGTCCCAATCGCACCGTTCCCGAATGAAGGCTTCATCAGCCAGACCTTCGGTCACGATAACATGCGCCATTGCGGTGAGCACGGCGACATTGGTGCCGGGACGGAGCGGAAGATGATGCTGCGCCTCGATATGCGGTGAACGGACAATGTCGGTCCGGCGTGGGTCGATGACGATAAGCTTTGCGCCGGGACGTCCGTCCTGTCCACGCAAACGGCGCTTCATCCGGCTGGCGAAAACGGGGTGGCCATCGGTCGGGTTCGCGCCAATGATCAGGATAACGTCGCTGTCTTCGACGCTGTCAAAATCCTGCGTTCCAGCGCTTGTGCCAAATGTGGTTTTAAGGCCATAGCCGGTTGGCGAATGACACACGCGGGCGCAGGTATCGACGTTGTTGTTGCCAAAGCCTGCACGTACAAGCTTTTGCACAAGGAAGGTTTCTTCATTGGTGCAACGGCTGGACGTGATGCCGCCAAGGGCATTGCGGCCATATTTTTCGCTAATCCGGTTCAGTTCGGATGCGGTGTAGGCAAAGGCCACATCCCATTCGACCTCTCGCCACGGATCGCTGATCGATTTACGGATCATGGGCTTCAGTATGCGCTCTTGATGCTGGGCATAGCCCCATGCAAACCGGCCCTTGACGCAGCTATGGCCGCGATTGGCCTTGCCGTCCTTATACGGGACCATCCGTACTAATGTTTCGCCGCGCATTTCGGCGCGGAAGGTGCAGCCAACACCGCAATAGGCGCAAGTCGTAACAACGCTGCGTTCAGGTGTGCCGACTTCGACAACTTTTTTCTCAACCAATGTCGCAGTGGGGCAAGCTTGTACGCAAGCACCGCATGAAACGCACTCCGAACCCAGAAAATTGTCGCTGGCGAGGCCAGCAGATATTTTAGAATCCCAGCCTCTGCCTTCCATGGTCAGCGCAAGCGTACCTTGCACTTCGTCACAGGCGCGGATGCAACGCGAGCAGGCAATGCACTTGCTCGGATCGAAATCGAAATAGGGGTTGGAGTGATCTTTTTCCTGCCCCAGATGCGTCGCCTGCACATCATAACGCACGTCTCGCAGGCCAACGGCCCCTGCCTGATCCTGCAATTCGCAATCCCCATTGGCGGCGCATGTCAGGCAATCGAGCGGATGATCGGAGATATACAGCTCCATCACGCCTTTGCGCAATTTCGCCAGCAAGGGCGTTTGCGTGCGGACAACCATGCCCGGTTCAACCGGCGTTGTGCAACTTGCTGGCGTGCCCCTGCGGCCATCGATTTCAACCAAGCATAGCCGGCATGAGCCGAAGCTTTTGACGCTGTCGGTCGCACATAATTTCGGAATGGAGGTACCTTGTTCTGTCGCCGCGCGCATGACGCTTGTTCCAGCGGGCACAGTAACATTGCGGCCATCAATCGTCAGCGAAACCGCTTCATCCAAACGGCTTTCCGGCGTTCCGAAATCCTTTTGCGGCTGGTATGTCATCTGTCTACCTTATACCAAAAGTCGAATGTTGCGCAGCATATTGCGCAAGTTTCAAAGGCGTGTTCAAATTGTGAAAAGCATCTGAGGAGGTGATCGCCTGCGCGCCAATCGCTTTTATCCAGCTTCGCATCGAAAGGTCATCCTGATGACGCAGATGCTGTTCAAGCACCGGCCCAAGCGCAACAGGCCACTCGCCGAAAAGATAATGGCCATCGATATACTTTGCGCGTCTATCGTTTTGATGGCGCGTGAAGTTCGCCACCGGAACGACGTCGCAACCAGCAGTTATGACCTCGTCAAACCCGTTTTGCTGCGCATACAGAAGCGCAGCATTCAGACCGCCCAATGGACCCATATCAGGAAACGGGCGGTCTTCTACCCAATCCAGTCCGGGCCATGCACGCCCACAGACAATCAATGCATCAACCTGTTCACGCAACCCGTCTGCGACATGTTCGATCAACGGGCGACCATTTAACAGGGCAGCAGCCTTGTCGCTGCCAAAGCGCGTCGCCTTGCCACCGGCAATGATCGCGCCGAGCCGTTTCACTGGAAATCCTCTGGAAAATGCTTGATCGCGCTCATCACCGGATAAGGCGTGAAGCCACCCAAGGCACAAAGTGAACCGAATTTCATGGTTTCGGACAGGTCAGCAATTAGCGCAAGATTCTCTTCAACATTTTTGCCCGCGATAATCTGGTCAATCGTTTCGATGCCGCGCGTGCTTCCCAAGCGGCAGGGCGTGCATTTTCCGCAGCTTTCCACCGCGCAAAATTCCATCGCAAAGCGCGCCATTTGCGCCATGTCGACGGTGTCGTCGAACACAGTGATGCCGGCATGGCCGACAAGCGCATCGGCAGCGGCGAACGCTTCGTAATCGAGCGGGAGATGAAATTGTGCCGGGGGGATGTAAGCGCCCAAAGGCCCCCCGACTTGCACACAGCGCACCGGACGGCCGCTTGCCGTGCCGCCGCCTATGTCATTTACCAGTTCGCCAAGCGTGATGCCAAACGCAACTTCAAAAAGACCGCCATGCCTTACGTTTCCGGCGATTTGGATGGGCATAGTGCCCTTGGATCGGCCTGCACCAAATGCGGCATAAGCGTCACCGCCATGCGTCAATATCCATGGCACAGCGGCGAGCGTCAGCACGTTATTGACGATGGTAGGCTTACCAAACAGGCCCTCCACCGCGGGCAGGGGGGGCTTGGCCCGCACTTCGCCACGCTTGCCCTCAAGGCTGTTTAACAGCGATGTTTCCTCGCCACACACATAGGCACCAGCGCCAACGCGAACTTCGATAACAAATGGCGCAAGCAAATGGGCGGCGAGTTTAATCGCGGCTTCCATCTTGGCGATGGCATGCGGATATTCGGACCGGATATAGACATAGCCTTTGTTGGCGCCAACCGCGAAACCGGCAATCGCCATACCTTCAATCAGCATGAAGGGATCGCCCTCCATAACCATACGGTCGGCAAAGGTAGCGCTGTCGCCCTCGTCGGCGTTACAAACGATGTATTTTTGTGCAGCGTCGGAACGCGCGACCGTCTGCCATTTTATCCCTGCCGGAAAACCAGCGCCACCACGCCCACGAAGCCCCGACGCCATGATGGTATGTATGGTCGCTTGGGAACCCATTTCACGCGCTTTGGCAAGCCCAAGCCAGCCTTCCGATGCGTAGTAATCGTCCAATGAAAGCGGGCGGGATTTGCCAGCGCGCGCAAAAGTCAGGCGCGTTTGGCTGGCGATGAAGGGATGTTCCTCGATGCGACCCAAGGATGCTGCCGTTCCGTTGATGATATCCGCAACCTGATCTGCCGATACAGGACCATAGCCGACACCGTCGATGTCAACCAAAGGCTCCAGCCATTGCATGCCCCAGCTGGAAACCCGCTCAACGGCAAAGCCCGCTGCAAGAAACGCAGCCGCAACGTCGTCCGCACCGCAGGCGATTGCCACAGCGTCGTCGGATATCCCGACGGTCACATGACCTCCAATAGCGATTTAAACCGCGCTCTGTCCAAGCGTGCATAGACTTTGTCGCCGACCATCGCAGATGGACCAACCGCGCATAATCCAAGGCAATAAATAGCCTCCACTTTGACTCGGTTTTGGTTGTCCGCAATCGGGACCAAGGCCTCTACGCCACGTGCTTTACAGGCTTCGGCCCGGCAAAGTTTCAAGACAGGTCGGGCTTCGGCTTCTTTACGGAAATCATGATAGAAACTAACGACGCCGTATACTTCAGCGCGAGTCAAGTTTAACGCAAACGCGATCTCGCGCATTGCGTCCTCGCTGATATGGCCAAACGCCTTTTGCACATCATGCAAAATGGGCAAGAGCGGTCCCTCTTTGTCTTTATGTGCGGCCAAAATGTCAGCGGTTGACACCATTCAATAGACTACCACGCTGCGGATGCTTTCCCCAGCATGCATCAAGTCAAACGCTTTATTGA
>JAZKGS010000058.1:0-5647 GCA_040385805.1 Pseudomonadota bacterium
CAGAAAATGGTCGGGGAGACAGGATTCGAACCTGCGACCCTCTGGTCCCAAACCAGATGCGCTACCAGGCTGCGCTACTCCCCGACATGGGTACTCTGGTACAACAATGTACTTCCCGCTGGCTTGCCAGCCGTAGCCCAAAAGGGCGAAGGCTGGTGGGCCCGGAGGGACTCGAACCCCCGACCTAGCCGTTATGAGCGGCCAGCTCTAACCAACTGAGCTACAGGCCCTGACCGGCTCGCCAACTACAAGCGCGCCGATAGCCGAACTTTGGGAGAATAGGCAAGCCTTTATCTCACTTAAACGACGTAATTCTGCTCGCGCTTTTAATTTCGGCCATATTCGTTGGGCGGACTCCATTTTTTTGCAAATGTTGGAAGACACCGGTCAGCCATTCGTAAAGTTGCTCAAGTTGTTCAGCATTGCGGACATACGGAGTGTGCCCGACATCCAGCGATGGCGAATGCAGCGAAATATTCAAAACAGGAACTTGGTCCAGCAGTGCAACATCGATCCCCAACAGGGCTTCGTCCAACGGGATGCCTTCGGGTGTAAGCGCAATCCGTTTCAGCAGATTGGAACGCGAAAGCAGCGATCGGGACGCGTTTGAGCTTAACCAGTCACGATACATACGATCCCCAACCCCGCGCAGGGCGCCGGCAAAGACAGTGGTTAGCGGCAACTCTAACAATTGACCCTGACTGATCCAGTAGGGATGGATTGGGTAGCTGCCGTAGTCGGGGCCACCTTCGTCCGAATAGTCAAAGCGCGCGCGCACGGAGGTATCAATTGCTATTCCAAGATCTTGCAAAATATCGGGGGTCGTTGGCCCAAGACCATAACGCCCTGCCCGATACGCATCGGGCTGGACTCCCATCTGCTTTGCGACCGCTTCATGCAGATGCGTTAACTTTGCACGTTCCAGTTCAGGAGAGAGGTTGCCTGCAAAGCTATTAAACGGGTTCAACTCTTCTTCAAATGGCGGGTTGACCCAAGGGTGAAGTTGCAAGCCGATCTCGGCCTGATTGTTGTGCGCATAACCACTGAGCAGGTCAGCCCCGTAGCCGTTTTCAACGACCGGCAAATCGACCAGATAGCAGGGGCGAATATCAAATTGTTCGCAAAGGGCCTGAAATCGCGGCACGCATTTGAGATGTTCGGTGCCAAAATTGCCTCGGCCAAACGGCCTGCTCCAATCAAACTCCTCTTCGGTATCAACAGTCACCACAAAGCAGGGGCCATTCAAGGCATCAAGCTTAGCTAATGGAAAATGGGAGGCTATGGGCGTTATGGACTGCTGTCCTTGTCCCTGCTGCCCCGACATATCATTCTCGCTCTTCATCTTTATAACTGGACCGACCGTCGTTTACGGCAGGCACAGAGACTATTAGTGCTTGATTATAAAAGCGCAAATCTCCGCCAATATTCCTTGCAAGGCTGCGGACGAGGCGCAAAGAGAAGCCAAGCCCAAGCAAAGGCGCTTCGTTGTTATTGTCGATCGAACCAGGGCCAGAACCGAACAGTTCGCTTTCGTCCATCCCGAGCAGCTTTTTAGGCAGTGTTAACACAAAACGGTTGGTTGCATTGGGGCCGGGCTCGGTCCGGAACCGTCCGTCGAGCACTTCGCCTGACTCACAACCAATGATGACCGCCGACAACAGTCGCGAGAACAAGCGCTCCGCCACTTGGTGGTCAATCGCAAACGGCCTGACCGGATGTGCATGCACCAGATTTAACGTCACTTGCAACAAATCGGTCAAACCATGCAGACGTTCGGCGAGCTTTTGTGACAACCAATCGCACTCGGTCACACCTTCTTCGGCAAGATATGTTCCGGTTTCAATTGTCGCAGCGGTCGACAAATCATCAAAGCCCGACAGCAAACGTTCCGCATCATGCAGTATATTGCCCGCAAGTATGCGATAATCCTCCGTGACCGGACCAAAAAGTTGCTGTTCAATAATTTCGGAAAAACCGATGATCGCCCCCAGCGGCGTACGCAATTCGTGCAATAACTGCTGAATATGCTCCGCTTCGCTTGTATGGCTCTCCGGTATGACTGCAACTTCAGCAAGGTTTGGCCGTCGCAATATGCCGCGATAGCCGTTGAAACGTCCGCTTACGCCGTCAAAAAATGGCGCTGCGTTTATACGCCAGTCGCCAGCAATGGCTGGAGCGCCGCAAAGTCGCATACGTGCATTTTCAAGCGGCATTTTCTGCCGGAACGCGGCGGCACCATAAGCGTCAGGGCCCGGCCCATCGTCAAAAGCTGGTTCTGCGATATCTACCCCGACGATTGCGCCTAATGGCGCACCTTCAACCCAGCAAATGGTGCCATATTCGTCCGCTTCAAACCTTATTTCGTCAATTGGATCGATGACAATTTCAAGATCATCAGCCTCAAAACGTTCATAGGCCGTGGGGACAGGCAAAGGGTCGTCGCTAACCGGCTTGTCCGATATTGTAGAATATTGTGCTAGCTGGTCAGCAATAACCGCAACAGGCGCAGGCCCATCCGAAAACGGGCTGATCAGTTCAGGCTTGGCGCTTTCCCGCTCTGACCGCAAACGCTCGATGCGGTCGACAATATCGCGGATTTTCATACCCTGCAAAACAGGCGCAACAACATCGCTTTTTTCATTGTCACTGGACAGAACAAAATCTGCCGAGGACCAAAGGGTAAGCGCGCGCGATGTCAGTGGTCCGATATCCCGCCGGTTTCGAAGAAACCCGCGCGCCCGTGTCGATAATTGCGGCACGATATCGGCCCATTGCTCGTCGCTTAATCGCGCACCGCCAATTGCCGCAGAGGCAACGGCTGGTACATCACCCGATAACAACAGCAATAGAGGCGCCGATTGAAGCCTGCCGGACACGGCACGAACGCACTGTTCGCGCACATCTGCTGGCACAAGTTTCATGAACTCACGTACTTTGAAGAGACCCGCAGCAACCGAATCCGGATTAAAATCCCCGGGATTCTGCGCAAGAATATCAACCAGTTGTTGCCATTTTGCCGACAGCCCGACGCCTTCGTCATCTGCCTGACGCAAGGTGGTTTCAAGGCGATCATCAAAACGCAATTTCTAAGTTATTCCTAATAAAACGTTATCCGTAATGTTGTGGCGATAAACGCGTTCTGGAAAGGGCGAAAGCATCATTTTGACGCCGTCACACTATGGGACAATTGCAATCCGATATAATTATATTATAACGCTGGGGCATAATAGAAATGGATATTACGTAATCATGGCGAATACGAACCTTGACGCGATAGATATGAAGCTTTTGGCTGAATTGCAGGCAGATGGTCGCATCACAAATGTCGAACTGGCTACAAAGGTTGGCCTAACCGCGCCGCCGTGCTTGCGGCGGATGCGCGCACTCGAACAATCCGGCACTATCAAGTCCTATCATGCAGACGTTGACGCAAGTGCGCTCGGCTACACCATTACTGTTTTTGCAATGGTCAGCTTGAAGAGCCAGGCTGAGGACGATTTAAAAGCATTCGAACAACATGTCCGCGCCCTGCCCGATGTACGCGAATGCCACATGCTGAATGGCGAAATTGATTTTATTTTGAAAATCGTAGCGCGCGATCTTCAGTCGTTTCAGGAATTTCTGACATCAAAGCTGACCTCAGCGCCAAATGTGAGCAGCGTCAAAACGTCGTTGACCATCCGCACCGCCAAAGACGAACCCGGTGTGCCCATTCCGCAGGTATAAAAAAAGGGCCCGATTGCTCAGGCCCTCTTTGAAAATTTGCGCTGTCCGGGGTCAGGTGACGGGCGTGGCAGCTACTGGCGCGGCGACTGGATTGGCCAGATGGTTGATATAGGTCGTCCAATATTCGGCCATTGCCTTGCGGTTTGCACCCGAGATCATGGCAAAGTCAGCTTTCGCGCCTGCATAATCACCAAGCATGGCTTTCGACATGGCGAGGCGGAAACGCGTGCGATCCGTCTGGTCGCCACCATCCTTGTCGAGCACTGGTCCCTTGCTCAACGCCGATTCATACAGTTCTTTGGCTGTCTTATAATCCTTGTGTGAAAAGAACGAGTCAGCGGTCAATGATGCCAGCATGCCCTTCGGGCTCGCTTTTGCGGGAGCGATCGTGCCGGACAATGTCCTTGTGTCTTCCGCCAGACGTGCCTTGGCTTCGTTGTACCGTTCGCTGAACGTCACATTGTTGCGCGAAATAACACCCTTAGCGAAACCTTCATCAAGGACAGACACAGCTTCTGCTGGATAGCGCACGCCGATATAGCTCAGGCTGTCCAGATATGCGGCATATTCCTGCTGGAAGCGAAGACCATTGGTCGCACGCATCAACCGCATCACATCAAGCGTTTCTTCCGGATTAAATTCACGCGAGCGGTCGAAAAACGCAAGGGCATCATGCCAATAATCAGGGTTGTTTTCCGCAACCACCAATTCTTTGTAGAAATTGGCTGCACCAGCGTAGTTCTTTGTCTTGGCAGACAGGTTCGCAGCGCGGACCACATAAGCCTTGTTCACAGGACCAGCGGCTTTGCTTGCTTCAATCGCCTTGCCAATCCACGATATGGCATCCGCATCCTTATTCTGCTGCGACATCGCGTTGGAAATCAGGAATTCAATATTGTTCGCGCGATGACCCAAATTATATGCATCAATCATATACTTTTCAGCGTCAGCGAATTTCTTTCCGTCATATGCGATAGCGCCCTTACGGAAAGTATATTCCTTCTTCAGCTCAACCGGCGTGGATGCCGACGCAAGCAACAGGTCAATGCCTTGCTCCTGAAAAGCCAGATCCTTCAATGGCGCACCGATATTGATCGCAAGGATACCAGCTTCATAACGGTCATCATCATTACCAATGGCCGCTACAACCTTTGGAAACTCGGCCTTGGCGGCAGCGGCGTCCTTGGTTTTGTTAAGCAGGTTCGCAACCGGCATATAGGCCGCAATAAACGGCTTCGAATAATTTTTCTTAGGCGCTGCTGGTGCAGCTTCCTTGCCCTTCTTTGGCTTTTCATTGGACTGCGCAAATGCGGCAGGTGCGGCGGACACCGCTAATAATGAAAGGGCGAGGGCAAATTTTGAAACCAGTTTCATGTAACTCTCCGCATAATATTAAGCCTTGGGGCTCTAACGGCTCGGTTTATAGAACCTTGCCATCTTCTGTGCAATTGCCATAGCGCCACTGCATGAATTCCCGTTGAACGAACCGGAGCAAAAAACAAGTGGGTGATCGCACTGCAGTTATCATTGGCGCACGCGGCGGCATAGGGTCAGCATTCGCAGACGCTTTGGAACAAGATCCAAACTATGCGCAAGTGATCCGGTTCCACCGCGACAGCGACCTGCCCGTCAATATAACGGACGAAGCCAGCATCGCCGCCGCCGCTGCGTCTTTGGCGGACACAGAGCATCCCATTAGCTTAGTCATAGTCGCAACCGGAGTGCTGCATTCGGATGCCAAAGGCCCGGAAAAAAGCCTGCGCGAACTTGACCCTGAATGGATGATGGAAAATTACCGCATCAACGCGGTTGGCCCGGCGCTCGTTGCCAAGCATTTTCTACCAATCATGGCCAAGCAAGTCCCGATCTGCTTTGCGGCGTTGTCTGCGCGCGTCGGCAGCATCTCCGACAACCGGCTCGG
>JAZKGS010000059.1:0-3223 GCA_040385805.1 Pseudomonadota bacterium
GGCGGGACGAAACCCGGAGAGACCGCGGGGCTGGCTGGCGCGCTTATCATGGGCGTGGCCTTTGCTGCATCAATTGGCGGGCTGGGGACGCTTGTCGGGTCACCGACCAATGCAATCGCTGCTGGGCTCGTCGAAAAGCAGCTGGGTATCCAGATCAGCTTTCTGACATGGATGCTTTACGGCCTGCCCGTGGTGATTGTCGGCGTGCCATTATGCGCCTTCATCCTTTTGCGCGTTCAAAATGTGACCGCTGGCAGTTTTGATGTCGACGCCGCACGCGCATCGATCGGCAAGGTGCAGCCCATGTCCGTGGCCGAGAAGAGACTTGTTCCAATATTTGTCCTGGTCATAGGCATGTGGATTGCCCAGCCCCTGTTGGAACCGCTGCTGCCCAAAGGCGGCATAACCGACGGTAGCATCGCGATTGCAGGGTCATTGCTGCTGTTCCTCATACCAGACGGCACCGGTCGTCCCTTGCTGATATGGCAGGAGGCCGACAGAGCCCCGTGGGGCGTCATCATGATGTTTGGCGGGGGCTTGGCATTAGCCGCCGGTATCACGCAGTCAGGGCTCGCTGCGTGGCTTGGAGAGGCGCTCGAGCCTCTATCTGTCGTACACCCGGTCATCATCGCGCTTGCACTGACCGCCCTTGTCATTTTGATCACCGAATTTGCCAGCAATGTAGCAACCGCCAGCGGCGTTTTGCCTGTGGTCGCTGGCCTTGTGGCCGCAACAGGCGCTGATCCGTGGTTGATGGCGATGGCGGCGTCCATGGCCGCAAGCTGGGGCTTCATGATGCCGTCCGGCACTGGACCCAATGCCATTGCGTGGGCGAGCGGACATATTGCCTTGCCCAAAATGGTGAAGGCAGGATTTTTCCTCGACCTTGCGGGAATTCCTCTGATTGTAGGGGCAGTCTGGCTCGTGGGTGAGATGCGCATGTTGTAATTTAGTTTCAATTGAAACGAATTATGTTGTAGCTTTGGTCATCAGGAGATTCCCATGACCGACCAAAATACCCCCCCAATTGCTACCCCACTCGACCGCCGCAAACCAAAGGCCGACATTGAAACAATTGGCGGAAGGAAGCTTAAGCCGTCGACGTTGATGATGGGCCATGGCTATGATCCGACCTTGTCCGAAGGCTCATTAAAGCCGCCGATTTTCCTGACCTCGACCTTTGCTTTTGAAAGCGCGGCAGCGGGTAAGAAGTTTTTTGAACATATCACCGGTAAACGCGAAGGCCCAGCTGACGGCCTTGTGTACGGGCGCTTCAACGGTCCCAATCAAGAAATTTTGGAAGACCGGCTCGCTATATGGGATGAGGCCGACGACAGCCTCGTATTTTCAAGCGGCATGTCCGCCATTGCGACAATGCTGCTGGCCTTGGTCGGACAAAATGACGTGATCGTGCATTCCGGCCCGCTTTATGCGGCAACCGAAACCCTGATCGCACGTATCTTGTCGCGCTTCGGCGTTGGCTTCCTCGATTTCCCTGCAGGCGCAACCCGCGCGGAAATTGACACGATCTTGGATCGGGCAAAGACACTGGCGGAAGAAAAAGGCGGCAAAGTCGCCATGGTCTATCTGGAAAGCCCGGCGAACCCGACCAACGCGCTTGTCGATGTCGAAGCTGTACGCGCGGCGCGCGATGCAGCATTCACGGGCGCGCAAAAGCCCGCAATTGCTATCGACAACACGTTCCTTGGCCCATTGTGGCAGCAACCGATCAAGCAAGGCGCTGAGCTGGTCGTCTACAGCCTGACCAAATATGCAGGCGGGCATTCCGACCTCGTCGCAGGCGGCGTGTCGGGCAATCAACACTTGATCAATATCATGCGGCCAATGCGCAATGTCATTGGCACCATATGTGACCCGAACACCGCGTGGATGTTGCTGCGCAGTCTCGAAACGCTTGAGCTGCGCATGAACCGCGCTGGCGAGAATGCGGCGAAGGTATGCGCTTATCTGAAGGCGCACCCAAAGGTGGAAGGCCTTGGTTATCTTGGCATGATTGACGATCCGCGCCAGCAGGACATTTTCAACCGCCATTGCAGCGGCGCAGGCTCGACATTTTCGCTGTTCATCAAAGGCGGCGAGGCAGAAAGCTTTAAATTCCTGGATGCGTTAAAGATCGCCAAGCTCGCCGTGAGCCTTGGTGGCACCGAAACGCTCGCCAGCCACCCGGCGGCGATGACGCATTTATCCGTGCCGCAGGAACGGAAGGACGCGCTGGGTATCACCGACAATCTGGTCCGCATTTCGATTGGCATTGAAGACCCGGATGACCTCATCGCGGACTTTGAACAGGCGCTGGCTCAGGTTTGAACCACGCGCCAGTCTAAGATTGGCCAGCCCTTCGTCTCCGCCAACCGCGCAAGCGGGCCATGCGGGTTGGTGGCGAAGGGTTCGTCGGCATAATTAAGCAGTGGCGCGTCGGACACATGGTCCGAATATGCCCGGATGTGACAATGGGCGCGGTCTAGGCCGTGCCTGTCCATCCAGACCTTCACCAGTTCCAGCTTTGCCGCGTCGTAACAATTATGACCGTCAATCCGCGCCAGCACATGGCCACTGCTGTCGGTCGACAAATCCGTGGCAATTACGTCGTCAAAGCCAAGCCGTTTCGCAATCGCTTCGACATATAAGCGATAAGACGCTGTTGCCATGACATGGCGATAGCCAGCCGCTTTCTCCTCCGCTACGCGCGCCAGCAGTTGCGGATACACATTTTTACCGACCACAAGATCGGCGTGACTTTCCAGATATTTAGCAAAGCGGGCCTTTGGCACGCGCCGCCCAATCAACAAAACTTGTGAAAACTGCTTAAGCCGCGCGCGATCCCAAATCTTCAGCGCGTAGAGCGTCAGGCCAAGCGGCAAAAGCGGTGAAAGGAACAATCTCCACGGTGACTTGTTAAAGGCCATATGCAGGAGGAACCCATTATAGGTCGCGCGTCGCGTGACGGTCTTGTCCATATCATATATGGCCAACAAGGTGGGTTTGGGTTCGGTCATCGGTTGCTTAAAGGCATAATCTTGCACAAAAAGTCTACAGGCTTGTGATAGTTCCCGTTATAAGCCAATTATATGGCCATGGCTAACCCTGCCGATTTCACTCAAGAAGAACTGCCCGGCGGCGGGCAAGTCCTTCGGCTGTCTGGTAACTTCGCCATTGCATCGGTTGGTGACGTGGACCGCCTTTTACGGGATGTCAGCGGTCC
>JAZKGS010000059.1:3323-18709 GCA_040385805.1 Pseudomonadota bacterium
TTCGACATGGTCGGTGTCCGCGCGTTGGGCATCGTTGGTCTGATGAGCTTCCTCATCGGGATCGTGATTGCGCAACAAGGCGCGGTGCAGCTCCGACAATTTGGCGCCGAAGTGTTTACGATCAACCTCATCGGGCGGCTGACGCTGCGTGAGCTTGGCATATTGATGACCGCGATCATGGTGGCGGGCCGGTCGGGTTCTGCATTTGCTGCCCAGATCGGCACAATGAAAATCACTGAAGAAATTGACGCCATGCGCACGATCGGTGTGGTGCCAGCAGAAGCGTTGGTCGTGCCGCGCGTAATTGCAGCGGTAATCATGATGCCCTTGCTTGGCATATACGCATCTTTGATGTCGATCATCGGCGGCGGCATATTGTGCTGGATCGTATTGGAGATACCTCCTGCAACCTTCGTTCAACGACTGCGCGAAGTAACGCCGATGACCGATTTCTGGATCGGTATGATCAAAGCACCGGTCTTTGGCGCTATTATCGCAATGGCCGGCTGTTTTCAGGGAATGCAAGTCAAAGGCAACGCTGAACAGGTTGGCTTGAAAACCACTGCGGCTGTGGTTCAAGCTATTTTCCTCGTCATCGTCCTCGACGCGTTTTTCGCAGTCTTCTTCAGCGAAATTGGATGGGATTAAGCGATGAACCCACCCAACATCATTTCCGTAACTGGCCTGTGCAACAGCTTTGGCGATCAGGTAATCCACCAGGACCTCGACATCGCAGTGCGCCGTGGTGAAATATTGGGCGTGGTCGGCGGTTCGGGCACTGGCAAGTCCGTACTCATGCGCTCGATTATTGGCCTGCAAGAACCGGTGTCAGGGGAAATCCGGGTTTTTGACGAAGGCATGATCGGCAAGGAAGAGGACGAAGCCACCGACGTTAGGCGGCGCTGGGGCGTCTTGTTTCAGGGCGGCGCATTATTTTCGACCTTAACCGTCGCAGAAAATGTGCAAGTGCCGTTGCGCGAATTCTACCCTGAATTCAGCAAGGAATTGCTCGATGAAATCGCGCGCTACAAAATCTTTTTAAGTGGCTTACCGCCAGAAGCTGCCCATAAATATCCATCGGAGCTATCGGGCGGTATGCGCAAACGCGCCGGCCTTGCGCGCGCATTGGCGATGGATCCCGAACTGTTGTTTTTGGACGAGCCTACCGCTGGCCTTGACCCAATCGGTGCTGCCAATTTCGATAATTTAACCCGCGATTTGAAAGAGACGTTGGGCCTGACGGTTTTTCTGATCACGCATGATCTTGATACGCTGTACGCCATTTGTGACCGCGTGGCCGTTTTGGCCGATCAGAAAGTTATAGCGATTGGCGCGATTGAAGAATTGCTGGCTATCGATCATCCTTGGATCAACGAATATTTTAGTGGCCCACGCGGGCGAGCAGCACGCCGCGGTCATAGCGACCGAAACGACAACGCACCTGCGGTCATGCAGCAATCAGGAAGGTCATAAGGCAGTACGATGGAAACCAAATCCAACTATGTGATGGTGGGTGCTATCACGCTTCTACTTCTGGCACTGCTCGCGGCCTTTACCGTATGGCTTTCGCGCACAAGCGACGGTGACAAGAAAGAGTATGACATATTCTTTCAGCAATCGGTCAATGGACTGGCCAAGGGATCAGGTGTGTCCTTTTCAGGCGTTCCGGTAGGCCAAATCGAGAGCATCGAGTTATGGGAACCCGATCCCGACTTTGTCCGCGTGCGCATCAGCATCAAGGACACCGTTCCGGTGCTTCAAGGCACGACCGCAACCATCAACGGCGTTGGTTTTACTGGCGTCTCGGAAATCCAGCTGGATGGTGCAGTCAAAGGCGCGCCTCCATTGGATTGCCCTGAAGCAAATCCGCAAACTGCATGTCCGACTGGTGTTCCCGTAATCCCCACCAAGCCAGGTGCCTTGGGCGAATTGCTCAACAATGCGCCGTTGCTGCTGGAGCGGCTTTCGACGTTGACCGAGCGGCTCACAAACATATTGTCCGACAAGAATGAACAGTCCATCGAACAGATTTTGGACAATGTTGAGAACATTTCCGGCACCTTGGCAACCCAAGGCCCCGATTTGCGAGCTGCCATTCAGGAATCGCGCATCGCCTTGCAAAAGGCAGGCCTAGCAGCGGATGAGATCACCAAAATGGCTGGCTCGACCAATAAGCTGCTCGACAGCGAAGGCCGTCCCATGCTGGATGAACTGCGCAAAACGCTTCGCTCGGCAAATGGCAGTCTTGCCGCGTTGGAAACAACCTTGAACAATGCGAACCCAGCGATTGAAACGCTAAACACGCAAACCCTGCCCGAAGTGACTCAACTTGCGCGCGACCTCAGAGACGTGACAGGTACTTTGAAATCCGTAACTGAAAAAGTGGATCAAGGCGGCATAAGCAGCGTAGTCGGCGCACCCGCCTTACCCGATTATAAACCCGGCAGCAGGAACCAAAAATGATGTTCAGCAAAATCTCCGGCCCACGCATTTTTGCGTTACCCCTCATCTTGGCACTTGGCGCATGCGTCAGCTTCGGCGGCAAGGCGCCGGCATCCATGCTGGTGCTAACGGCAGATAACGTAGTGGCCGCAGGGGCCGCACGCACAGCCTCGGCTGCGGATGCCTTAGTAATTCAAACGCCCGAGGTCCCGCGTAAGCTTGATACCAACCGTATTCCCGTTCAGATCAACGCCAGCAGCATTGCCTATCTGAAGGACGCTTTTTGGGCGGACAAGCCAGCGCGATTGATTCAGAATCTGCTCGCCGAAACCGTATCGGCAAAGAGCGGCAATCTGGTGCTCAACGAAGTTGATGCGGGCGGTAAGGCTGTTCGGTTTTTATCCGGCAGCTTGCTTGAGTTTGGCATTGATGCAGCCACTAATGAGGCAATTGTCGTGTACGATGTGGTGAAAATTGTACGCGGTAGTGCAACCGAAAAGCGCAGGTTTGAAGCACGGCGCCCACTTACAGCAATTGAACCCGCACCGGCGGGCGCTGCCTTGAATGCCGCTGCAAATGAAGTTGCGGGTCAGATCGCCGATTGGGCAGGCTAAAGGCCGAAGCCCTCGGGCTGCGGCCAGCCGTCGGCGTAAGTTGCCAGCACCTTGAATAACGTGCCCATGGCATCGCGCTGCACCAGCCGGTTGCGCGCAGCATTTATGTCCGCTGCCCGCCCGGGATTGGACGCTGCCAAGCTGTGGGCGCGCTGATCAATTCCCAGACCGGAAAGCCACACACCTTGGTCGGTAGGTCCAGCCACCATAAGACCACAGTTTCTCGCGCGATTTGCCAGCGCAAGAAAGTCGACATGGGCGGTAAGGTCAATCTGGCCCGGGTCAGCAAAAGGGTCGGCATATTGGTGATTTTGCACCGCCTGCAACGTGCTGCCTAATGCCGGCTGGGTATAGCCATAATCAATGACCAGCATCACCCCGCCCTGCTTCGCCAGCCGCCAGGAAAGCTGGTGCATAATGGCAGAAGCGTCAGGACAGGTTTCGTAAATGCTGCCCACAGCGGCAATGCGAAAATGTTCAGGGATCAGGTCATCAGTTGCGCGAGCGCCAGGCATAGCGGCGAAACGTGGTCCCCGGTCACGCACAACGACCCGCTCCCGCCAACCGGCATGCGTTAATATCATTTGCCGCACTGGCAAAGCATCAAAAAACTCGTTCGCGACGATGACCAATGGCGCATCGGTTGGAAGGGTATCCAGATTTTCGTGGAACGTAGCATTCGGTACTACCTGCAATTGCTTCGCCTGCAAGGCAGGGCTGTTCTCTACAAAATGGACCGATGGCTCCCACCCAAAACGCTTCATGGTGCGAAGCGCATCTGCGGCCAAAGTTCCTCGGCCGGGGCCAAGTTCTATATAATGGCAATTTGCCGGGCTATTATGCCGCAGCCAGATATCGCTGAGCCATATGCCGACCATTTCGCCAAACATCTGGCTAATTTCCGGTGCAGTAATGAAATCGCCTTCGACACCCAAAGGGTCGGCACCGCCATAATATGCCGTGTTGGCGGCACGCATATATTCGGCAACGCTGATCGGGCCAGATGCCTCTATCTGCTGCGCTAGACGGAGTACAACCTGCTCGTTTTCAGGCGACACTGTTACTGCCGGCAATAGGTTCGACGCGTTGCCTGCGGCTGCCCGCTGTGAACACGAGGAACAGACCAACCAATATCATCGGAATGGTCAACCACTGCCCCATACTCAGGCCGCTTGCCTCCACAAGCCATTGAAGCTGCTGATCGGGTTCTCTGAAAAACTCGACTGTGAACCGAGCTGTGCCGTAAATGATTGCTGCCATGCCAAAGAGGAACCCGGGCTTGTACCGCGCATCCGTCTTCCAGAATAACGGCCAAAGAATTGCGGCCATCAACAGCCCTTCAAGCACTGCTTCATAAAGCTGGCTTGGGTGCCGGGGCAAATCTCCACCATTGGGGAAGACAATGGCCCACGGCACATCTGTCACGCGGCCCCAAAGCTCGTCATTTACGAAGTTCGCCAAGCGCACGAGGAACAGGCCGAACGGGATGACGCAGGCGACATAATCACATACGCGCAAGAAAGAGAGCTTGTGTTTGCGCGCCAATAGCCAAATAGCAAAAATCGTACCCAGCGCGCCGCCATGCAGCGACATTCCGCCTTCCCAAAGTTTCAGGATATCGACGGGGTTCTGCAAAATGGATGGCTGGTAGAATAAGATATATCCGATACGCCCGCCCAAAATGATGCCTAAGGTGGCATAAAGGATCATATCGTCGGCATGTTCGCGGGACATCGGCGCGCCGGGACGCGCAAGAAGCTTCAGCAACAACCAATATCCCAGCAATATGCCTGCCAGATATCCAAGCGAGTACCAACGGATCTGGAAAAAGCCCAAGTCGAGAGCAACAGGACCAACCCCAAGATCGGTAAATTGAATATAGCCAGCGGCCGACGCAATAATCTCGAATGACACAATATTTCCTCTGGATATTTTGACATTCCTATAGAGCGAAATAGAAGGTGCACAAAGAGTTTAGGAGAGAATCATATGCCGTCGCAATTAGACCTTGCAATAGATGCCACCATTAACCGGCTCATGGCCGACGACGGCCCCTTGGCAATCATCTATGCCGAAAAGAACGGCGTAAAAATGCCCGTTTTTGCCAAGGCACCTGGCAATATGGCTGACTATTTTGCATATTTTTGTGCAACCCATGCGGACAAGGAATTTTTGGTCGACGGCGACATTCGATTAAGTTTCGCTGAGACCTATGCGGCGGCGCGCGCACTAGCCGGTGGTCTCGTCGAAGGCCATCAACTGCAAAAGGGTGAACGCGTCGGTATTGCTGCACGCAATTCGGCCAATTGGATCGTCGCCTATATGGCAATTGTAATGGCAGGCGGCGTTGCAACTTTGCTCAATGGCTGGTGGCAAGGCGGCGAGCTTGCCGAAGGCATTCGCATGGTTGGCTGCCGCTTTGTTCTCGCCGACGAACAACGTGCTGCGCGGATGGCTGGACAGGATTTGGGCAGTTGCGAGCTTCTCATTATCAACCATGATTCCCTGCCATTGGATGGCCTTTCGACTTTGACTGCCAAAGGCGGCGGCGCGGCAACGCCGCTTCCAACGTTAGATCCGCTCGACAACGCAACGATATTGTACACATCAGGCTCAACAGGCCAGTCGAAGGGCGCCGTGTCCGACCATCGCGCCGTCGTGCAAGGCGCGATGAGCTATGTCGGCCAGACTCTGGTGTTCTTCGAGCTTTTGTCCGCCAGCGGACAATCCATGCCAGCGCAGCCATCTGCCCTTGTCAACGTGCCTTTGTTCCACGTCACGGCGTCGATTCCGTTGGTGCTGCAAAGCTTCGCCATTGGCCGCAAGCTTGTGTTGATGCCCAAATGGGATGCCGAAGAAGCAATGCGGATCATTGAGAAGGAACGCATCACCTATTTCGTCGGCGTTCCATTGATGAGCATTGAGCTTGCAACGCACCCGGCTCGCCATAAATATGACCTCACCAGCTGCACCGCGTTTGCGGCCGGCGGCGCGCCGCGTCCTGTCGAGCATGTGAAAAAAATCCGCAAGGAAATGAGCTGGGGCTATCCTTTGTTGGGCTATGGCCTGACCGAAACGAATGGCGTCGGCTGCGGGAATTTCACCGACAATTATCTGGAAAAGCCGACCAGCACTGGCCCAGCGACCAAGCCGCTCGTGGAAGTACAGATGCTCGACGACGACGGCAATGTTTTACCGCAAGGCGAACGTGGTGAAGTGGGTATCCGGACGATCGCCAATTTCAATGGTTATTGGAACAATGAAGACGCTACGCGTGATGCGTTTACCGCCGACGGCTTTTTCCGGACAGGCGATATCGGCTATCTCGACGAAGATGGCTATTTGTTCATTGTTGACCGCAAGAAAGACATCATCATTCGCGGCGGCGAAAACATAAGCTGCCCTGAGGTAGAGGCCGCCGCCTATGAGCATGACTCGATTGTCGAACTCTCCGTATTTGGCATCGCTGACGACAAATATGGTGAAGTCCCCGGCATCGTCTACCAGACAAAAGAAGGCGTAACGCTCACCGAAGATGAGCTTAAGGCATTTTTGGCCCCCCGTCTGGCACCGTTCAAAATCCCTGCACATTTCTGGCAAGTGGCCGAGCCGTTGCCTCGTCTGGGAACGCAGAAAATCGATCGGGTAACGCTGCGCCGCGAATATAATGCAAAGATTTCTGCTTGATGCTGACATGATGCCATATCGCGACTAAGGTTGCCTCATGGCATCAGCAGCAGAACGCATTATCAAACAGCGCGATATCATTGATCGGAGTGCGCTCGCCGAAAAAATTGAAGGCGTAGTTCGCGAACACGGCGCGCAAAAACGTCGCCCGCGCGTGCTTGAAATTTTGCAATCGGCCTTAGCTGACGGTCGCGCAGAGATTCAACGACGCTTGAGCCAAGCCCCGTCCCAAGGCTATCGCGCTTCGGCCGAGCAAGCCTTTCTCGTCGATCAGATTGTCCGCCTGATCTACGATTATGTCACGGTCCACGCCTATCCAGCCGCGAACCGTTCGTCGTCCGAGAGGATCGCGGTTCTGGCCGTCGGCGGATATGGTCGCGGCGAAATGGCACCGCATAGCGACGTCGACATCGCTTTTGTAACACCCTTCAAGCGGAGTTCATGGACTGAGCAAGTGGTTGAGGCAGTCCTCTACTTGTTGTGGGACCTTGGATTAAAAGTCGGCCAATCCAGCCGATCTCTCGATGAAACTGTTAAGATGGCGCAGGAGGATTTGACCATTCGTACTGCTCTGCTTGAGAGCAGGTTCGTTTGGGGCGATCGCGGGGTGTACGAAGAGGCTTCCTTGCGTTTCTGGAATGAAGTGGTCGCAAACACCGCGTCAGAATTCGTGCGTCTGAAAATGATTGAGCGCGATGATCGACACCGGCGGATGGGTGACAGCCGTTATGTGGTGGAACCCAATATTAAAGATGGCAAAGGCGGTCTGCGCGATTTGCATACGCTTTATTGGATTGGGAAATACGTCCACAAAGTTTCTGCCGCGTCGGAGCTCGTGGACGTCGGTCTGCTGACAGCAGACGAATATAACCGTTTTAAAAAAGCCGAAAATTTCTTATGGGCCGTTCGCTGCCATATGCACAACATCACTGGTCGTGCCGAAGAACGCCTTACGTTTGATTTACAACGAGATGTTGCGGAACTTATGCAATTTGCCGATCGTCCCGGACGCTCGGCCGTTGAGCGGTTCATGCATTATTACTTTCTGAATGCAAAAACTGTCGGTGACGTAACTGGCCTTTTCCTTGCGCACTTGGATGAGTCCATGGCCAAGAAAGGCCGACGCTTCCTTCCGAGCTTTGCCCGCAAGCCACGTAAACTTAATGGGTTTCAATTGGACCGTGGGCGTTTGGCTCTGCCCGATGACCAATTTTTTGCAGAAGATCCGGTTCGCTTGCTCGAAATTTTTTACCTGGCCGATCTTCATGAACTGGAAATCCACCCGTTGGCGATGCGCGCAGCCCAAAGAGATGCGCGGCTAATAGACAAAGTGGTACGCCGCGATCCACGTGCCAATGCGCTTTTCCTTGATGTTTTGACGTCGCCACGCGACCCGGAAACGGTGCTCCGCTGGATGAATGAATCCACCGTCTTTGGAAGGTTTATCCCCGATTTTCGCCGTGTCGTCGCGCAGATGCAGTTCGACATGTATCATCACTATACCGTTGATGAACATTCGATCCGTGCGATTGGCCTGCTGGCCGACATCAACAGAGGCAAGCTAAAACAGGATCATCCGCTTTCCACCGCCATCGTCCGACAAATCGTCAGCAAGCGGGTACTCTTTATCGCCACCTTGCTCCACGATATTGCGAAGGGCCGCGGCGGAGACCATAGCGTGCTAGGCGCTGAGGTTGCAGAGACCTTATGCCCGCGCCTCGGGCTTTCGCCCGCCGAGACGGAGACCGTTGCCTGGCTGGTCCGTTATCATTTGTTGATGTCAGCTACAGCCTTCAAGCGTGATTTGGCGGACTTCAAAACCATATTGGATTTCGCCCAAGCCGTGCAGTCGCCCGAGCGCTTGAAGCTTTTGCTCGTTTTGACCGTAGTCGACATCCGCGCAGTTGGACCTGGCGTTTGGAACAGTTGGAAACGGCAGCTCTTGTCAGACCTGTTTGAGGCGACCGAAGAGGTGCTGCGTTTAGGACACAAGCAACGCGGCCGCGACGAACGCATCGCATCGAAAAAAGCGAAACTGGAATCCGCATTGCGAATGCCTGCTGACAGATTTGCTGCCTTCGCCAAAATTCTTCCCGATGCCTATTGGATCGCCGAACCTGATGACATTATTGAACGCAATGCCCGGCACCTGCTGAAGAATGAAGGTACGGAGCTGGCGATTGATGCATGCTTCTACCCAGACCGAGGCGCAACCCTCGTAACAGTTTTTGCGGCTGACCATCCGGGGTTATTCTATCGGATAGCGGGTGCCATTCATCTGGCCGGTGGAAATATTATCGATGCGCGTATTCACACCAGCAGCGACGGCATGGCAGTCGATAATTTCCTTATTCAAGACCCGCTTGGTAGACCTTTCCAAGAGCAGGCTCAATTAAACCGCCTCAAACGTAACATAGAAGAAGCTTTAACCAACCGCGCCAGACTGATGACTCAACTGGACGCGAAGCCAAAGGCACTACGTCGCGCCGATGCATTTAAAATTGCGCCATCGGTGTTAATCGATAACCAGGCTTCAAACCGGTTTACCGTGATTGAAGTAAACGCGCTGGATCGCCCGGCATTGTTGAACAATCTGGCGCTGGCACTGTTTGAATCGAAGGTCACGCTGCATAGTGCGCATATCGCCACTTATGGCGAACGTGCTGTCGACACCTTCTATGTGACAGACTTATTCGGCGCCAAAATCGAAAACAAGAATAAGTTAAAGGCGCTTGAAGCGCGCCTTTTAGAAGCAGCCACAGTGAAGGCCCGCATCAAGGCAAAAGCCGCCGCATAAAGTCTTAACCGCTAGGCGCTAAATCCCCGATGCAGCGCGCAAAAAAAAGGCCGGTCTTTCGACCAGCCTTTCTTCTAACCTGAAATCAGATTGGGAATTACATTCCCGAACCTGGGCCATAGGTAACTTCAACGCGACGGTTTTGCGGTTCGCGCTCACCATCTGCTGTTTGTACCAACGGTGCAGATTCACCAAATGCTTCTGTCGAGATCGCTCCGCCAGATACGCCCTTGGACTCAAGGTACGAACGAACGGTATCGTTACGACGCTGCGAGAGGCCAACGTTATAAGTTGCTGTACCCGACTTATCGGCGTGACCAGCAAGCATAACCTTCGCCATGCCGCAGTTTGCGTATTGTGCAACGGCGTTGTCGAGAACCGAAGCCGCGTCAGGACGCAGATTCGACTTATCCCAATCGAAGAATACGATGTAGGGACCAGTGTTGCAAACCGGCGCAGGTGGCGGCGGTGGTGGTGGCGGTGGTGGTGCCACATACACTGGTGGTGGTGGCGGTGGTGCCACTTCGACAGGCTCAGGTGCGCCGCCAAAGTTATAAATCAAGCTGCCCATGATGCTGTGCGAACGGAAGCGCGTATCAACGGCACGGCCAAGACGATCAACGAGGTTGACCTTGTCCGCGTTGAAGAAACGATACTTCAGACCAACATCCCAGTTATCGCTCAATGGTGCACGAACACCAGCAAGCGCCTGCCATGCAAAACCGGTGTCGGAGTCATCAAGAAACGCTGGAGCCGCGAAAACAGTCTGCACGTCTACACGTGCAACACCGACGCCGCCGCCAACAAAGCCTTGGATGCCGTCATCGTCACCGAAATCGAGCAAACCATTGACCATGAAGCTCAATGCACTTGCATCACCAGCAACGTCGTATGAACCGCCGCGCTGCAAGGCCACGCCTGAACCGCCAGGAATCTGTGGTGTTTGGCTGTTGAAGCCAGTTACATCGGCCTGACGATACGAAACTTCTGATTCAAGACGGAAACCGCCAAAATCATAACCAACGACGCCGCCGAAATCAAAACCCTTCTTGGTATCGACGGAAGCTGCATTATCCAGCGCACCGATATCCAAATCGAGGTCTTCTACTATCATGACACCGCCATCAACTCCAACGTACCACTGGTCGTCGCGGGCCAAAGCCGGTGACGCCAGAGCAGTGGAAGCGAGCGCCAAACTTATGGCTAACTTACGCATCAACTTTCCCCTTTTCTATCTTAGGAACGGAAATTCGAGAACGTTTGTCTACCTATTCTGTTCCATTGATGCAAGTCGCTATGTATCGAGACTGTTGCTTAAATGTCTCCATTCTTGTCAATTAGTCATAATTTTCGCGCTCTATTCCTAGCTTCTGCGCTTATGTTGCCAAAATGCCAGTCGAGCGGAAAAATTGCAATATCGCTATTAATGTTGCCCGCGCTTGTATGTCGACGACGGTCCCGCCATTCGGAACGGATATTACCGGCGCGCTGATCCATTGCCCGGTTACATACAGGATTTGGCGATTAAGAGCCTTGTTCCACACCCGCATTCCATTTTGGGGCTCAACAAACCGCCAACTTCCGCCGACCCAAATGGCGATATGACCAGATTTGGTTGCCCAACTGCCAGAGGGCGCCGGACCGATAAGCCAGCATTTTCCAATATCTATATCCGTTGGAACAGGCGCCAATGATAAAATGTTTTCAATTTCGGTGTGTAGCAGTGCGTCAATCAGAACCAGCGCCTCATTATGCGTCACTTCTTTTAGCGCTTGCGAAACCGCCAACAGCGGCAATCGATGACGCCCCGTCGCCAAATCAGGCATAAAACCTCCTCAAAAATGAAATCAGTTATGGAAATCTTGGCTCACGCCGAAAATTAATGGTTCGGACTGAGCAAATCGGCCAATGTGCCAAACATGGAAAATCGGTAGCGCGTTTTGGGCCATGCCGGTGGCTGCCATCTCACCTGCAGAAACGTGCAAATTGTTAGCCGCAACCAACCATTCGCGCAGAACGACATCATTGGCCAAAATCGCGACCCGATAGCTTTCTTGATCCTCAACTAGTGCCTGGTCGACGCCGTCCACCCATCCAAGGTCAAGCCGCGAGCAACGCTTCCATTCAAGCTTGAAGCTGCCATCCGAATTTCGAATTGCGCGGCCATGAACGGACGGCAAGGGCATGATGGCGCGACCTTCAACCGTCGCTGTCCGGGAGGCCGGCATTGCGTCGCCAATGCCTTGCGCCTCAATGGAAACGGTCTGTCCTAAAGCAAAATTGTTTGCCGATAATGTCAGCGCTGCCGCTGAATCCATCAACAGGACTTGTGAACCGATTGGGTGCGCGGGCGCTTGTTGTGCCGACGCATAACCGCCGCGACATAATATCGACAGCCGGTACACTTGGCCGCCAAGCGCAGCGATGCGCCCAACACGCACAAATTCGCCATTGATCCAGAATATCGGTGCATCCTGTGCCATTGGCGATGAATCCCGCAAAGCGAGCGACATTGATGTATTAAGCAATTCGACATCCAGCGTGCTTGCCGTATCCACCAGATATGCTGCATGCGGGGCAAGCGCATTGCGTGCTGATCCGACGATGGCAGACGGCGCCGTAACGCCGATGTCAGTCCATTGGTCACCTAAGCGCATGGAAATTGCGGCGCGTTTCCATCCCGCTTGCGTTCCGGCCGCAAATATTGCCAGCGCAGGCTTGTTCGAATCCCCCCCGGCTAACAACGGCAAGTCAACGACTGCGATCCGCGTCTCGCCGATTGGCTGATCTGCCGACGGAACATGTCGCCCGGATGCGCCGGCAATATTATTTGATATCCGGTTTTTGGAAGCAAGCTTCGCTTTGATCGCTGCGGTTCCAAGCCCGATTTCAGTTTCGCTAATCTGCCAAATGCGGCCATCTGGCGACATGAAATGGTCGCCTGGCTGATAGGCGGTCGCCGTAACTGTGACCGAGGCGCTCCAATAGTCGCGTCCGTATCGAACCGCGCTGTCTTTGGTTTCCGCCAAATGCTTTGCAGCTGCCGCGCTCAGGACAGCAGGTAACTCCAAGCGCATTTCGCCGCGACCGCCCGGCGCCGCACTGGTTTGCTGGATGCCGGCCTGATAATCGCGATCAGCATCATGATAGCGCAATGAAACATGAGCAGGAATGTTCGCTGCGGGCGGCATGACATGCTTTGGCGGTTCGAGCGCACGCCCGTTTTCGTCCGCCGCAATGACGATTTGGTAAGGGGCAGTTTGCTGTGCAGACACATCGCGGACGACAAGCCGGCTATCCCGAACGACCAGTTCCAACGGGCAAATTTCTAATAAGGGCGAGATGGCCTCACGAATGCTGCCTCCGGCGGCGGCAAAGCCACCTATTTCAAAGGCAGTCTGCGCGTTGATTTCACCGCCTGATACCGCCCCAATGAATGACGACAAAGGCAAAGGTCCGTCGCGTTCGACGACCTCGAATGTGAACGATGGTATCCGATTGCCGAACTCGGCAAGTTGCAGGTCTTCGAAAACAACATAAGCAACACCGCGATGCGCCGGACATTCACCAGCCGCCTCGGCGGATGCCAATAATGGATCGGGCTGCTGGTTTTCATGTCCGTGGTGTACGCGCATCTGCGCATCGACCTTGAAGTCGCCGCCGGCCCCGCGGATCAGGTTCCCATCGGCCCAGATCCGTCCAATCCGCTCCACCGGCTTGCTCGACAGCGCCACCGCTAGGCTGACGCGATAGCTGTAGTTCACCGTCGCCGACTGTCCCTTTCCGCCGCCGCTTTTTGTTCGCTGTTCAATCAAGTCAGTAGCCCAGATGACAGTGCCTGCCACCCGCATTGCACCGAATATACCGGGTATCTGGGTGCCATAGCTTGACGTCTGGACGACCAATTCTTTTAGGCGGCTGCCTTGCCGTGCGGGTGGTGCAAAAATTTCCGCATCAATCTGTTGGCCGATTGCGGCCCCAATCGCGCCGCCAATCGGGCCACCAATGGCGGAACCAACAGCTGTAAGAACAAGCGTTGCCATGTCAGTCTCCTTGAATGCGCCACTGGGCGATTTTGCGATATGGCAGCGGAAGCGGGGTTAATACGACGCGGCGCAGCCCCATATGCGCATGGACAGCGCCAGCTTGAGCAAGCACCGCAAAATGGATTTGCCGAGGTCCGGGCCTAAGCAGAAATATGTCGCCAGCGACGAAAGAATAATCTGCGACATTCTGAAACGTGCGCGCCTCAAAAAACGCCAGTGCACGTTCCTCAAACTGGCCGCGCGCGCCGTAATCAATTGGCGCTTCAAAGTCGTCGCCAATGTCGCAAAGGCACCGCGCGACCACGCCAACACAATCAAGTCCCGTTTCGACCGAGCGGCCATGTAGCCGGAACGGCGCATCCAAAAGTTTAGCTGCGCAGGCAGCAATACCGGCTTGATTGCAGGTGCGCGGGCGCTCAATTCTAATTGGCACCGGGGTACCGGGTTAGAAGGTCATTGCCGGGCAAATAGGGTTCGCCCCGGAAATTCACCCCGTTTTCAAATCGCGCCGCGCAGGTGGACAAAAGCTTGTCGCACCCTTCAACCAGTTCCATCAGAACGCCCGCTTCCGGCGCATGAAACGGCGCTTCATGCAACAAGATATCGACGCCTTCATTGCTCGCGATTTTTGCAACCAATCCGCAATTGGGCCCCGACAACCAGCGCAGTTCGCCATAGGCCAAATGGCCGTCAGATACGGGCAATACAGCAATGGCGGTTATCCGATTGTCATCAACCGCCGCCACTTTGGCGATATGCCGAAATCGTTCGCGATTAAGGCCGCAGGCTGCATCGCAAAAACGTGCGCGGCACGATGGGGATGTCAGCGGGGCAACGGCTTTGTCGAGGCGCGATTGCAAGCCAACAAGCTCCGCCTCAAACGCGTTGTCGGTAAAGGATACAGCCCCCAACTCGCCAGCCGCCAATACGCGCTTGCCGCTGATGGGCGACGTCCAATTAAACAGGAAAATCTCCAGAAACGCGCCGTCCCATCGCCCGGCAGCAAGGTGATCAGCGCGAATAAGATCCGACGTCAGCGCGCCCGATACGTCAAGCCCGTCCTTGTCCAGACCAATGCTCTGGGTGACCGTGGTTGGTCGCATCCCCGGACTCGCGCGCAGCAATATGCCATCATGTTCAACATCGGCATCATGTGAGGTAAACCCCAAAGTCACGCCGTCCGCGCGCTCTAGGCGCCAGCCATAGGCGACGCTGGTCAGCGGCGCTTCGATCCACGCGTCCATCAACTTGCTTCCCGGATTTCGATCAAGGGAACATTTGGCATATCGCCTGCGCCAAAGGTCGCGCGCGCAACGTCAATACGATCAGAAGCAAAACGAACCGGAACGTCGAAACGATAGCCAGCGGTGATGACCGCGCCCATGGCCGGCGCTGTCGCAAAACTAACCACCCCGCCCGTCCCCAGCGACCAGCCAGTTGCAGTCACGCCATTCACTGCCACCGAAACCGTTGCAGCAACGGGCCGCGTAATCCGGCGGACCTGTCCATCGGCTCCATAAGTTTTCAGCAATGGAAAAGTCGTCCGCACGGCGTTGCCCAGCCCAAGCCTCTGGTCAAGCATATTGGGGTTGCCCGACATGCCGTTGGAGCTGTTGTCAATCGGGTCAGTGAAACGAAACCCAACCGCTGGCCCTCGCCGCGCGCGGAAGAAGGACAGCAATTGCCCAAGCTCGTTTTCCGATCGCACCCCGGGGCCTACATCATAGCTTAACCGCGCATTGCTCCAACTGCTGTTGCGGCGTTCATGTCCCGACAGAGTGGTCACAACATTGGTCGAAA
>JAZKGS010000060.1:0-10891 GCA_040385805.1 Pseudomonadota bacterium
CCAATTGATTAACAGTCAACTGCTCTACCACTGAGCTACCAGGGAACAGCCCGATATCCTCGGGCAGAGGCGCGCCTATAGCAGCGCTTTTTTACGTTTGGCAAGCGCCCATTGCCTGTTCAGACAATAAATTGTTCCATCGCAATGCGATCATCCAGGGCATGTTCGGGATCGAACAACAACGTCAGCGCGCGATTGCGGTCCAACGCCACTTCGACGTGCGAAATATCACGGATCTCGCGTTGGTCGGCGACCGCGCTGACCGGGCGTTTGCTGGCCTCCAATATCTTGATGCGGATGACATAGCGGTCCGGCAGGATAGCGCCTTTCCAGCGACGCGGGCGAAATGGGCTGATTGGGGTTAAAGCCAGCAAAGAGGAATCCAGCGGCAAGATTGGTCCATTTGCGGATAGGTTATATGCCGTGGAACCAGCGGGCGTAGATACCAAAATCCCGTCGCAGATGAGCTCTGGGATGACAGCCCTGCCGTTAACAGAAATCTCCAGCTTTGCCGCCTGACGCGTTTCGCGCAGCAATGAGACCTCATTGATGGCGGGCAAAGTGAATTTCTGCCCGCCGATTGTGGTAATCTCAGTGGTCAGAGGTCGGACGGAAAAAGACTTCGCGCGTTCCAACCGCCCGGGAAGGTCATGTAGTTCCCAGCCGTTCATCAAAAAGCCAATCGTGCCGCGGTTCATGCCATAAGCTGGAATGTCACGCCGACTTTCCAGCAATTGGTGCAAGACCTGAAGCATGTGCCCGTCGCCGCCAAGAACGATGACCGCGTCGGCGCTGTCCAGCGGCACAAATTCATGTACTTCCCGCAAAAGCGCTTCGGCCTCACGTGCTTGCGGTGTTGCCGATGAAATGATGGCAAGTTGCATATATCGGGTCATCCACCTGTAGCGTTCATATGTCTTGCGAGCCGCAGGTCGGGCTGCGCGAGTTGGGTTTCGAAATCATGACGTTGGGGCTTAAGGCGCAATGCCTTTTGAAGCAAATGATCGACATCTGATGGTACGCCCTCGCGCAAGGCCTTGCGCAGGTCGACATGCAATTCCGAGCCAAGGCACATGTAAATCTTGCCGTCGGTAGTGAGCCGAATGCGGTTGCAGTGGTCGCAGAAATTGTGGCTCATGGGTGTGATGAGGCCAAGGCGAAGGCCTAATGGTTCAACTTGCCAATAGCGCGCCGGGCCGGCGCTTTTATGGGCCAGCAGATGGAGTTCGTATAGTTCGCGCAATGGTGCGGTGAAGTCATCCAGCGATATGTAATTTTCTTCACGCTCCGCGACACCCGCACCCAAGGGCATTGTCTCGATCAAGGTAAGGTCAAGGCCATGTTCCGCGCAGAAATCGGCCATGGGCAACAGGGCATCTTCATTCTCGCTTTTCAGCGCAACCATGTTGATTTTCACGTCCAGGCCATGCGCGCAGGCCGCATGGATTCCAGCCAGAACCGCATCAAGGCTGCCGCCACGGCTGATGTTGCGAAACGCCTCCCGGTCAAGACTGTCGAGGCTGACGTTGATCCGCTTCATGCCAGCGGCGGCGAGTAATGGTGCAAACTGCTCCAACCGGCTGCCATTGGTTGTCATGGTCAATTCTTCGAGATTGCCGTTGCGGACATGTTGCCCAAGAGCCTCAATCAAAACGGCAATATCACGCCGGACAAGCGGTTCACCTCCAGTTAGACGGATTTTGCGGATGCCGTGGGCGATGAACCTCCCGACCAAAACCATGATTTCGTCATAGGTCAACAGGTCGCGATGCGGCAAAAAACTTTGCTGTTCGGGCATGCAATAGAAACAACGGAAGTTGCAACGGTCGGTCACCGATATCCGTAAATAGTCGATATTGCGTCCAAATCCGTCGATCATTTTTGCGATGTAAGCGTAAATGTGTGTTGGGCAAAGCTTAATCCAACTGAAGCAATGCTTCGGAAAGCTTTCCTTGCTATAGAGCGGCGGTGAATGATCGGTCCGTAACATCTCCAAAGCTGAAAACGCGCGGGCGTTTTCCAATGCGCCGTGCCCGCGATGCGCGCGAATGGCAGTCCGTTGAGCCAGATGGGCCAGCGACGATGCTGCTGCTGGGTATCAAGGACCTCAAGCAGATAAACGAGCATTTGGGGCGTAACGCAGGCGACAAGGCAATCCGCCGCGTCGGCGAGAAATTGCGTGCTTTTGCTGCGCAGCAATTGTCGCCGATCAGCTTCATGGCGCGGATGCCAGGCCGGGAATTTATGTTGGTTGTGAAAGGCAATGAAGCGGGCCGCCACACCGAACTTGCCGCCCAAAAGCTGCTCGAAATGGTGTCCACAGACTTGGGCGAACCCGGTGCACCTCTACATGTGAGCGCGCGTGTCGCGATTGCTTTGTCACAAGCAGGAGAGACCCGGCAACAACTTGTGGCACGTGCCACACAAGCCCTTGCGGAGGCCTATGAGCGCAAGGGCGAGCGTTTTGTGATTGCTGATGACAGCAATGCCGGAACGTTGCCTGACAGGGCGCAATTGGACGCAACTATGCGTGTCGCTTTGGCCCAGCGGCAGATCGCTATCATGCTTCAACCCCAGTTTGCGGTCGCGACGGGGGCGTTGGTGGGTGCCGAGGCGCTTGCGCGGTTAAACCACCCTGTGTTGGGCGAAGTAAGTGCAGGGGACTTATTTGCGGCTGCAGACCGGTGTGATCTGCGTGAGGAATTATCTTACCATATTCAGCAAGAGGCCATCGCGATTGCCGCCAAATGGCCTGAAACGTTCGGGCAATTACGCCTCGCGGTGAACCTTGGCGCAGAGGAGATGACGGACGATTATGGCACGCGCCTGCTTCAACTACTCGACGACGCTAAGTTCTCGCCCGACCGGCTGACGTTGGAATTGACCGAGGAGAGCCTCGTCCGCGACTTGCAATTGGCGGCAGGGCAGCTTGAATTGTTGCGCAGCAAGGGCGTGCGTATTGCCGTGGATGACTTTGGCACTGGATATTCAAGCCTGGCCTATCTCAAGGCATTACCGCTCGATTATCTCAAGATCGACAAGGGTATGACGCCCGACATCGCTGGCAATGGCAAAGACCGGATTATTCTGCGGGCCATCATAGCAATGGCGAAGGCGCTTGGGCTGCTGATCATCGCAGAAGGCGTGGAAAAGCCGGAAGAGCTTGAGATGTTAAAGGCCGAGGGCTGCGATTATTTCCAGGGATTTCTTTGCGCTCCGCCGCTGACGCCCGATAGCTTCGCAGCATTGGCACGCGATCTCGTTTAACCCGGTTTGCGCGCCAAATTGGCAAGACCACGTGACAACTGCAAACATCCATTAAGCCGCGCCGCAGGGTCGCCCCACACGCGGTTGATCACCAGCTTGCTATCGGGACGCAACTTCGCCGTTTGGCCAAGCTTGTCGACATAAGCGAGCAACCCGGCGAAATTGGGCGGCGTATCCTGATGAAAGCTGACCAACGTCCCGCGTGCGCCGACTTCAATCTTGGAAACCTGCGCGATGAGCGCGTTTTGCTTGATCTGGATAAGCTTGAGCAAATTCTGCGTGGGTTCGGGGATTGGACCAAATCGGTCGGTCATTTCGGCAGCGAAGCCTTCGACGTCCTGGCCCTCTTCGAGATCGTTCAAGCGACGATACAGCGCCATGCGGACCGACAGGTCGGGAACATAATCGTCGGGAATAAGGATTGGCGCGTCGATGGTAATCTGCGGGGAGAAGCTGCCACGTGGCTTAGCCAGCCCTTGCGCGCCAGCCCGGGCCTCGAGAATCGCTTCTTCAAGCATTGATTGATACAGTTCAAAGCCGACCTCTTTGATATGGCCGGATTGTTCGTCACCCACCAGATTGCCTGCACCACGAATGTCCAGGTCATGGCTTGCAAGCTGGAAGCCTGCGCCAAGGCTATCAAGATCGCCAAGGACCTTGAGTCGCTTTTCCGCTGTCTCTGTCAGCGCGCGATTGGGTTCGTGCGTAAGATAGGCGTAAGCCCGCGTCTTCGACCGGCCAACACGGCCGCGAAGCTGATACAATTGCGCAAGCCCAAACCGGTCCGCGCGGTGGATGATCAAGGTGTTTGCACTCGGGATGTCGAGGCCGCTTTCGACGATGGTCGTTGAAAGCAGCACGTCGTAGCGCTTTTCGTAGAAGGCGCTCATGCGCTCTTCCACTTGCGTTGGCGACATTTGGCCGTGCGCGGTCACATGCTTCACTTCGGGTATTTCGGTATGCAGATATTCTTCGATTTCGGTGAGATCGGTAATGCGCGGCACGACAAAGAAGCTCTGCCCGCCGCGATAATGCTCGCGCAGCAACGCTTCGCGCAACACGACTGGATCCCAGGGCATGACATAAGTGCGAACGGCCAAACGGTCGACTGGCGGTGTCTGGATAACCGACAGTTCGCGCAAGCCCGACATCGCCATCTGCAATGTGCGCGGGATTGGCGTCGCGGTGAGCGTCAGCATATGCACGTCGGTCTTAAGCGCCTTCAATTGCTCCTTGTGATTGACGCCGAAGCGTTGTTCTTCGTCCACGATCACGAGGCCAAGACGTTTGAACTGGAGCGATTTTGCCAGCACGGCGTGCGTGCCAATCACAATGTCCATTGTGCCGTCAGCAAGCCCTTCACGCGTTTGCGTGGCCTCAGCCGTTGGCACTAGCCGCGACAGGCGACCGAGCTTCAAAGGCAAGTCGCGGAAACGTTCGGCAAAGTTCGAATAATGCTGCCGCGCCAGCAACGTGGTTGGCGCGATGACGGCGACTTGAAGTCCAGCCATCGCCGCGGCAAAGGCGGCGCGCATGGCGACTTCGGTTTTACCGAAACCGACATCGCCGCAGACCAATCGGTCCATTGGCTTGCCAGCGGACAGGTCCTGCAGCACTTCTTCGATTACGCGGAGCTGATCTTCGGTTTCCTCGTATGGAAAGCGATCCACGAAGCTTGCATAAGCCGGGCCATCAACTTCGATAACTGAACCCGGCCGCAACGCGCGTTCGGCGGCGGTTTTGAGTAACTCGCCCGCAATTGCGCGGATGCGTTCTTTCAGCTTCGACTTACGCCGCTGCCACGCTTCGCCGCCCAATTTGTCGAGCGAGACATGCTCGCTGTCGGAGCCATAACGCGACAGGACATCGATATTTTCGACAGGGACGTATAATTTGTCACCGCCTGAATAGGTCAGGGCAACGCAGTCATGCGGGCTGTTGCCGACGGGGATGGAAATCAGGCCTTCGTAACGCCCGATGCCATGATCTTGATGGACAACAAGGTCACCGGGCGTCAGCGCGGCCAGCTCGGCCATGAACGCATCAGCAGACTTGCGTCGTTTTTGACGCCGCACCAGACGGTCGCCAAGCATGTCTTGCTCGCTTAGGACCACTAGGTCCGGCGTGGTGTAACCATGGTCAAGCGGAAGCACGACGATGGCGGTCTGCCCTGCAGCGACGCCCAACGCCTGTTGCCAGCTATCTGCCGTGACGATCGTTGGCGCCTTATGGTCGGCCAGCAAGCCCTTCAGCCGTTCGCGCGCGCCAACGGAATAGCTTGCGATGATGGTTTTGGTTTTGGCCGCGTGCATCGCTTTCAGATGCGCGGCGACTGCTTCATAGACATTCGCCTTCTGCGCGCGCTCCGGCGCGAAGTCGCGTGCCGCGCCAATACCGAAATCGATAATGCTTGCCGAGTCCGGCTGCGCAAATGGGGTGACGAGGTGCGCGGCGTTATCCGCAAACAATTGGTCAAGATCATCGCCGCTTAAGTAAAGCATTTCCGGGGGAAGCGGGCGGTAACTACCGGGCTCAGCCGCCTGCGCCTTCACACGGTTTTCGTGATAGTCGGTGATCGAATCGAGCCGTGACTGGCCTGCCGCAATCGCGCCGCTGTCGCGGATGATCAATGCGTCTGCGCCGACATGGTCGAAAATGGTCGCCATGCGTTCTTCAAACAAAGGCAGCCAATGGTCCATGCCGGAAAGCCTGCGGCCTTCGGACACGGCTTGGTAAAGTGGGTCGCCCGTTGCGGTTACGCCAAAGCGTTCGCGATAACCCACACGGAAACGTTTGATGGCTTCTTCATCCATCAAAGCTTCTACGGCGGGTAAGATGTCGAAATGCTCGACCTGATCGATGCTGCGTTGATCCGAAGGGTTGAAGCGGCGGATGCTTTCAATTTCGTCGCCAAAGAAATCAAGGCGAAGGCCTACTTCGCTGCCGGCGGGGAACAGATCGACAATGCTTCCACGGATGGCGAACTCGCCTGCGTCGGCGACCGTATCGACACGGAAATAGCCATTGGACTGAAGCAAAGACGCAAGCCGCTCGCGGCTGATTTCGCGGCCAGCGGTCAATCGCTCACCAGTCTGCCGAATGCGGAATGGTGTCACATATTTCTGAATGACCGCGCCAATGGTCGTGACGACCAGTTGCTTCTTCTTCGTAGGCTGCTGCAGCGCTTGCAGCGTCGACATGCGCTGTGAGGTGACGGCAACCGATGGCGATGCACGGTCATAAGGCAAGCAATCCCAACCGGGCAGAATCAGGATTTCGATTTCAGGCGCAAAAAACGGAACGGCATCTGCAATGGCGCGCATCGCCGATTCGTCGGGCGCAATATACAGCGCACGGGTCTTTGCAGCCCGCGTCAGATCCGCCAGCAACAGTGGCGCAAAACCATTAGGCACCGACGCAAGCGTCAGTGCTTCTTTGGCGTTAATGATGCGCTGCAGATCGATCATGACTTATGTGTGCTAAGCCCTTCAGGAAGCGAGATGAAATCCAGTTTCATCATCTGGTCCATCAACGGGCCAGCAAAGGCGGGGTCTGGTTCAGCCGTGCCAAGTGCCCAGGCCATGATGTCGACATCCTGTTCTTCGATCAAACGTTCGAACCAGGCATATTCAGCTTCGCCCCATCCCGCCGAGCAGTGGTCGAAAAAACCGCCGACCATTGCATCGGCTTCCCGCGTGCCACGGTGGTGTGCGCGATAATGCAATTTACGACGATAGGGGTCAGCGTCCATGTCACGCGTCCTTTAAGCTTCTGGTGGAATATGATTTGCGGGTTATAAGCGGCCCTAGTCATGCGCCCCGATATACTCAATCCGTTATTTGCAGAAGTACGTGCCCTAAAGGGTGTCGGTCCCAGTCTTGCCAAGCCGCTAGAGCGGCTTGGGCTGGAGCGGGTGAAGGATGTTCTGTACCATTTTCCTAATAGCTGGACCTATCGCAAGGCCGTGGCGCGACTGGATGTGGCCGATGTAGGCCAAAACATCATCCTTACCGTCACCGTCATGGATCATCGCGGAGGCAGCAGCCCGCGCGCGCCATTGCGGATATTCGCGGCGGATGCGGATGGTAATTACATCACGCTTACCTTTTTTGGCCGGAATGGCGGTTGGGCGCGCAAGCAGCTCCCGGTTGGCGAAACGCGCATCATTTCGGGAAAATTGGACCGTTATGGTGACGAGCTTCAAATGGTGCATCCCGACCATGTTGTGCCCATCGGCAGTGACGCCTCGCCGGGGCTGGCCGAGCCGATTTATCCGCTTTCTGAAGGTCTAACCAACAAACGCATGGGGCAATTGGCGACAATGTCGTTGCAGGACGTGCCTGATTTGGCCGAATGGATTGAACCGACTTTGCTATCCACCCGTGGGTGGGCTGGATGGTCCAGTTCCATCAACACAGTGCACAACAAGGATGACCAAGGCGCGCGGGATAGGCTGGCTTATGATGAGCTATTCAGCAACCAACTCGCGATGCGGTTGATCCGCGCGGCGATGGACAAACGCACCGCCGTTCCGATACGCGGTGACGGGTCTTTGGTGTCAAAACTGCAATTGCCCTTTGCACTCACAGGCGCCCAGCAGCGCGCTATTACCGAGATCGAAGGCGACTTGGCGCAGTCACGGCCTATGCTCCGGCTGCTGCAAGGTGATGTAGGCGCGGGCAAGACGATGGTCGCGCTCATGGCGTTGCTGCGCGGGGTTGAGGCAGGGATGCAGTCGGCCATGCTTGCCCCCACCGAAATTCTCGCGCGGCAACATTATGCAAGCTTGCAAAAATTGCTCTCCGGCTTGCCGATCAACATCGCCATCCTCACGGGGCGCGAAAAGGGCAGTCTGCGTGAGGCAACGTTGATGGGGCTTGCTGATGGGTCTATTCATATCCTCGTCGGCACACATGCGATCTTTCAAGAAGCAGTTACTTATAAGGCGCTCGCCGTTGCGGTGATTGACGAGCAGCACCGTTTCGGTGTGTCGCAACGGCTGATGCTGTCGCGTAAGGGCAGGGGCGTGCCGCATCTGTTGGTGATGACTGCGACCCCAATCCCGCGTAGCCTCGCGCTTGCCGCTTATGGCGAAATGGATAGCTCCATTTTGGATGAGCTTCCCCCCGGCAGGACGCCTGTTGAAACGCGGGTGATGTCTCAAGATCGGCTTGTCGAGTTGGTAGATGGCGTCGCGCGGCATCTGGCCGCAGGGAAACAGGCCTTTTGGGTCTGCCCGCTGGTGGAGGAAAGCGACAAAAGCGACCTTGCTGCCGCAGAACAGCGCGCAGAGCAGCTTCGCTTGCGCTTTGGCGAGCAGGTTGCCTTGGTGCATGGGCGGATGCGGGGACCTGAAAAGGACGCGGTCATGGAACGCTTCGTGGCAGGCGAAACCCGCCTTTTGGTCGCAACGACGGTTATTGAGGTCGGCGTCGACGTGCCCAATGCCAGCCTGATGGTGATTGAAGCCGCGGACCGTTTCGGCCTTGCGCAATTGCACCAGTTGCGTGGGCGGGTTGGCCGCGGGTCCGAGAAGTCGGTTTGTATATTGGTGCGCGGTACGCAAATTGGCGAAACCGCGCGCGCGCGATTGGCGTTGATGCGTGAGACCAACGATGGTTTTCGTATTGCTGAGGAAGATTTGAAGCTGCGCGGCGCAGGCGAATTGCTTGGCACAAGGCAATCGGGCGAAAACCCGTTTCGAGTCGCCACACCTGAGCAAGTGCGCGAACTTATTGGCGTTGCCGCCGATGACGCGCGATTGCTGCTTGACCGCGACGGCGGGCTTGACGGTGTACGCGGCCAAGCGGCGCGAACGGCATTGTATTTGTTCGAGAGAGACGCAGGCGTTGCAACGCTGCGCGGTGGTTAGCGGGCTTTGTGACCGATCACGTCGAGCAGCGCCATAAAATCGGGTAAGCGCAGCACGCGTTCAAACTGGAATCCCGCGCGTTGTTCCACAGTCCAAATAACCAGCGCTTCAATCCGGCCAATGACGGGCAGTCGCAGTTCAACGCGCTCTCCGCGCTCAAAGCCTGGGTTATTGTCAATCATGAAGCCGTGCGCAGACACGTTGACGATGTGGATATTCTGGTCGCCGCGTAATCTGCTCTCGGCGATAACCTTATGGTTCGCGCGGTGACGGGCCGCCCGGCGTAAGTCCATATCGGAATTTTGTAAGGCTTGCGCCATCTTTGGCACCCCGTGCGCTGTTTGGTTGAAGCCATGGGGTAGGCGCAAGTTACGAATAATTGGTAAAGCCGGGAGGCGTCCAAGCAGCGTCGGCTTATAGGAAGTTGATTAAGCCGTGTTTTTTCTTTCCGGCCGAGATTTTGACTGGGTCCGTGTGGGTCGAAATAACAGCCTCTTCGTCGGTTACGGCGTCACCATTCACGCGCGCACCGCCGCCTTGAATCATCCGGCGTGCTTCTTTCTTCGACGTGACAAAGTTCAGCGCCACCAACGCATCAATAACGGAAATGTCGCCTGAGGCGTCAACACTGGGCAGATCGCCGCCCGATGCACCTTCTTCAAAGGTTTTGCGCGCGGTATCGGCGGCCAGCTTCGCAGCGTCGGCGCCGCGGCACAATTCGGTAGCGGCGTTGGCCAAGGCGATCTTCGCTGCGTTAATTTCCGAACCGCCAAGCGCTTCTAGGCGTTCGATTTCGTCGAGCGGCAAATCTGTAAACAAACGCAGGAATCGGCCAACGTCGCGGTCATCCGTATTGCGCCAAAACTGCCAATAATCATAATCGGGCAGCTGTTCGCGGTTCAGCCAAATCGCGCCAGAAACCGATTTGCCCATTTTCGAACCATCCGCCTTCGTGATCAGCGGAGTCGTAAGGCCAAACACCTCGGTGCCATCCATCCGGCGGGCGAGTTCCATGCCGTTGATGATGTTGCCCCATTGATCCGAACCACCCATTTGCAGGCGGACACCCATGGTCTTGCTGAGGTGACGGAAGTCATAGCCTTGCAAAATCATGTAATTGAACTCGAGGAAAGTCATCGGCTGTTCTCGTTCAAGCCGCAGCTTCACCGAATCGAATGTCAGCATCCGGTTAATCGTGAAATGCGTCCCGACCTGCTGTAGCAGTTCGATATAGCCAAGCTTCCCCAGCCAGTCATGATTGTTGACCATTACAGCATCGGTCGGACCATCGCCAAATGTCAAAAACTGTTCGAATGCCGTGCGGATGGAGTTGATGTTCGACTCGATTGTCTCATCGGTGAGCATCTTGCGGACTTCGTCCTTGCCCGTCGGGTCACCTATGCGCGTCGTTCCGCCGCCCATAACCACCACTGGCTTGTGGCCAGCCTGTTGCAAGCGACGAAGCAGCATGATCGACACCAGATTGCCAACATGAAGCGATGGCGCGGTCGCGTCGAAGCCGATATAGCCCGGCACAATCTCTTTAGATGCCAATGCGTCAAGCGCCGGGGCGTCGGTTGTCTGGTGAATATAGCCACGTGCATCGAGCAGGCGGAGGAGATCGGATTTATAAGCAGTCATAGCGCCCCCGCGCCTAGCATGGAGTTTCCACATTGGCCAATATTTCGATGACCGGGGTTCCGTTGATTTGCCATCCGCAGTCGGATGCTGGCGGTGTCGAAGCTATTGAAG
>JAZKGS010000060.1:10991-12804 GCA_040385805.1 Pseudomonadota bacterium
GCCGCGCACCCGCCTGGCGGGCCCGATTTTCATCATAAGGATTGCTTTGCCGTTCAACTGGAGGCACGAAGCGCGGCATGAAATTTGGAATTGACCGCCTGTTGGCAGAGCCTGTCCTGCGCGCACCTTTGAAAGGCAAGCGCGTTGCCTTGCTGGCCCACCCCGCCTCCGTCACCGCTGACTTGACCCATTCCCTGGACGCACTCGCAGCATTAAGTGACGTCACGATAACCGCCGCATTTGGTCCGCAACACGGTCTGCGCGGGGATAAACAGGACAATATGATGGAATCTCCGGATTTCATGGATCCGGCGCATGATATTCCGGTCTTCAGCCTCTATGGTGAAGTTCGCCGGCCAACAGCAGCGTCGATGGAGACCTTCGATGTCATCCTGATCGACTTGCAGGATCTGGGTTGCCGGATTTATACCTTTATCACGACGCTTCTATATATGCTGGAGGCTGCTGCTGAGCATGGAAAGACCGTTTGGGTACTTGACCGCCCGAACCCTGCGGGACGCCCTGTAGAGGGCCTTACACTGCGTTCTGGATGGGAAAGTTTCGTTGGGGCAGGGCCGATGCCGATGCGGCATGGTTTGACGTTGGGTGAGATGGGGCATTGGTTCATCGATTATTACAAAATCGATGTCGATTATCGCGTGATAGCGATGGAGGGCTATGCGCCGGACGCCGCCCCCGGTTTTGGCTGGCCGACGGACCGGCTTTGGATCAACCCAAGCCCCAATGCGCCGAATATCAACATGGCGCGGGCTTATGCCGGCACCGTGATGCTTGAGGGCACGACTTTGTCCGAGGGCAGGGGTACAACCCGCCCGCTTGAGATTTTCGGCGCGCCCGACATTGACGCCCGCAAAGTCATCGCGGAAATGCAAAGCTTCGCGCCGCAGTGGTTGATGGGATGCAGCTTGCGGGAGATCTGGTTCGAGCCAACATTCCACAAACATGTGCATCAGCTCTGCCATGGCGTACACATCCATGCCGAAGGGCCGAGCTACGACCATCAGGCATTCCAGCCTTGGCGGTTGCAGGCTTTGGCGTTCAAAGCAATTCGGCGGCTATATTCGGACTATGATCTGTGGCGCGATTTCCCATATGAATATGAATTGGGCAAGCTTGCGATCGACGTCATCAACGGCGGACCAACCCTGCGTGAGTGGGTGGATGCGCCGGGCAGCACCCCGGATGAATTTGACGCCATGACGTCAGTCGATGAGCAGGCTTGGATCGAAGAACGGCGGAAATACTTGTTATATTAATGCCCGTGCTTGCGGCTTAGCTCGCGCATGGCATCGTCTAGCCCTTCAAGCGTCAGCGGATACATCCGGTCGTTGACCAGTTCTTTGATGATCTTTGTCGACTGCGAATAGCCCCATTGTTTTTCTGGGACGGGATTTAGCCAAACCGTTGCGGGATATGTGCTGGTAATCCGGTTCATCCACACCGCGCCCGATTCCTCGTTGAAATGTTCAACCGAACCGCCGGGATGGGTGATCTCATACGGGCTCATCGACGCATCACCGACCATGACTACTTTATAATCATGCGGGAATTTATGGAGCACATCCCACATTTGTGTGCGTTCGCTAAACCGGCGCTTATTGTCTTTCCAAACGCCCTCATATGGGCAGTTGTGGAAGTAGAAAAATTCCAAGTTTTTAAATTCACTCGTGGCAGCACTGAAGAGTTCTTCACACAGTTTGATGAAGGGATCCATTGATCCGCCAACGTCCAACATCAGCAGCACCTTGATGGCGTTACGGCGTTCGGGCCGCATTTTGATGTCCAGCCAGCC
>JAZKGS010000060.1:12904-23657 GCA_040385805.1 Pseudomonadota bacterium
GTCCCGACCCATTTATTCCCGCCTTGATGGCGCTTTTCTTGCTCCTCGAGCCGCTTCTTCAGCGTCTCCATCAATTCATCCCAACTGCCCATTTTCTCGATCTTCGCCATTTCTTCGGGCGAGAGATATTTTTCGGCAATGGCCTTCAACCAATCTGCGGGAACGTCGACGGGGTTTTGGCCATATTCGGTAAAGATGCCTTTGAAGACCTTACCGAAGACTTGGTCGAAGCGGTCAAGCAAGGCTTCATCTTTTACCAACGTCGTGCGCGCGAGATAATAAAACTCTTCCGGGCTTTGGCTGATTACGTCTGCGTCCAGCGCGGCGAGCAAGGCCAAATGCTCCTTTAACGATGCCGAGATGCCCGCAGTTCGCAACTCTTCCATGAATGAGAAAAACACCGGCGGGCTCCTGTTTAATTGACCGGTTAAGCTTTTGGCGGCTCAGACCCGTGCCGTCAACAGGTGCTGGTTAACTCCGTGCTAACCAAATTGCCTTAGGCCGTGCCCAACAGTGGACAATTGGGATGCGAACCTGTGAAAATGGAAAAAATAGCGTTGACGGAAAATCACTGGATCCGCGAAACAGCGCGTATTTGCGGGGACGTTACCATAGGCTGCACGGAAGCGGCTGGAGTATTGGAAAAGGCCCTACAATCTGCTGATTGGCTGAAAGCCCGTCATGGTGAGCTGACCGAGCTTACCTTGGGGCTAGATTCCGATATCGCTGAAGTCACGCATGCTACACGCGAGGCACGAAATCTGGCTGAGGCAGCTGTAACGAAGCTCATGACAGGGCAGGAAACTGTGCAGCTTTCGCTTGCAAGCTTTTCCGAGCTGCTCACGCTTATCATAAACCTTGGTCCACATATTACGGGCTTTGCAGCTGCGATGGAGCAAGTGAAGCGCGTATCACAATCGATCGATTCCATCGCGCGTACCACCAACATGCTCGCCCTGAATGCCGCAATTGAGGCGGAAAAGGCTGGCGCAGCGGGGCAGACGTTCGCTGTCGTCGCGGCGGAAGTCAAAAAACTTGCACATGATACGCGGCGGGCTGCGGTTGAAATCACCGGCACGGTGAATTCGCTGTCCCATGAGGCGGCGAAATTCGTTGAACAGATTGAGGATGGCATAGCGACGAGTGGCGCTGCACAGCAGCAATTTTCAAGCCTTCAGGAACTCATCCACGGCGTAAGCGATGTTGTTGCGCAGGTCGGGCATCACAATCGGGGAATTGCCGATAATACGGCCCAAATCCATCGTGGCCTTATCGATTCGCAGAAAGTGCGTGATGCGGTGGCCAAGGCAAATATTGAAATGTTTTCCGCCGTTGGTAACGCACACAGCCAGATCGGTGAACTGGAAGAACAAGCTAACCGCATGTTTGACAATATCGTGCATAGTGGATTGTCGCCACGTGACACCGAATTTGTCGAGCGCGCACAAAAAGAGGCAGAAAAGGTCGTGGCAGTTACCGAAGCCGCGATCGCCAATGGCACGCTTGAACGCGATGCCTTGTTTGACACCGATATGGTGCCAATCGCCGGCAGCAACCCGCCTCGGTTTACGACCAGATTGACGTCATGGGCCGAACGGAACTGGCAACCGATGCTCGAAGCGGTCAAGCAAAGCAATCCGGACGAAATTCTGTCTGTGGTTTGTACAAGTCGTGTGGGTTTCTTGCCCATTCACCTGAGCGAATATTCGCAGACACCAACGGGCGACATTGCCCATGACACCAAATACTGCCGCAATGGACGGATATTGTTCGAAGGTATTGATCTGGTCGCCAAGGCAAGCGAACAGGATTATATGATGGCGGTATATCGCCACGAAGGCGATGGACGCACTTATAAGGTCGTCCGCAACGTTTATGTCCCGTTACGGATTAACGGTGAGCGTTGGGGCGACCTCGAACTGGCCTACATTGTTTAACTGCGCCGTGTAGCGAACTCAATTGTTGGGCCGTCGGGCCATAAACGCAAGTCGTTCAAACAACATGATGTCCTGCTCGTTTTTAAGCAACGCACCATGCAAAGGCGGAATTGCCTTCGTCGGGTCACGCGACTGAAGCACATCCAATGGCATGTCTTCGTGCAGCAAAAGCTTCAACCAGTCGAGCAATTCGCTGGTGCTTGGCTTTTTCTTAAGGCCGGGAACGTCCCGAACTTCGTAAAAAATGTCCATCGCTTTTGAGACGAGCATTTTTTGAATACCGGGGAAGTGAACATCGATAATCGCCTGCATCGTCGCGCGATCAGGGAATTTGATATAATGGAAGAAACAACGGCGCAGGAATGCGTCGGGCAATTCCTTCTCGTTATTTGAGGTGATAATGACGATCGGACGCTCAACCGCTTTGATGGTTTCTTGTGTTTCGTAAACGAAGAATTCCATCCGATCGAGTTCCTGCAACAAATCGTTTGGGAATTCGATGTCAGCCTTGTCGATTTCGTCAATCAGTAAAACGGGCAGTTGGGGGGCAGTAAACGCCTCCCATAGCTTGCCTTTTTTGATGTAGTTTTTGATGTCGTGCACGCGCGCGTCGCCCAACTGGCTATCGCGGAGGCGCGCGACGGCATCATATTCGTAGAGGCCCTGATGCGCCTTCGTTGTGGATTTAATATTCCATTCGATCAGCGGCGCGCCAAGCGCCGTAGCAATTTCCTGCGCGAGAACGGTTTTGCCGGTCCCTGGTTCGCCCTTGACCAGCAAAGGCCGACGTAAAGTGGTTGCGGCATTCACGGCAACCTTCAAATCATCAGTGGCGACGTAATTTTCAGTGCCTTGAAAACGCATGGACGAACCCCGTTTGTTAATCGAACGGTTAATTCGTTAAGTGGCCCCATCGCGATATGCAACAGGATATTGATAAGCGTGGCAGAACGTTTAGCTGGCCAGCATTTCTACGTGGCGGGCAACAACCAAATGCCACAGCCCGCGTTGCTGCATCAATGTCTGCTCCGCCCCGAAGGCCATGGCACGGCGGTAACTATCGCTTCCCTCTAGTTTATGCGCCAATTGTGCACAATCTGTTACTGAAGGCAGTGTAAGGGCCGAAGGTGTAAATCCCATTTGTTCGGCCACTATATCGAGTAATGGCCGCGTTTGGTGCCAGTCGAGAACAAACGCAATCGCCGCACCTGCCGAACAGCCTTTCCGATCCGACGTCGCCAACATCTGAAAACTTTTAGCCTGAATTTCAACAAGAGCGTCAATCTTGCTTTGACCGGCGAGCCGCCGAATTGGCCCCGCGGTCACGGTCAGGCGGTTCAGGAAGGCGCGCTCGCTCAACATGCCGTCAATCGCCTGAATCAACCAATCACCCGCAGCTTCGTCCGTGATTTTTTGCGCTGCATTTTCCACGAGGCCCGGATGGCGACCGTGGGAAATATGCATAAAGTGCGCGATATCTGCCAACAAAGCAGCCTTTGCTGCCTTGCCGGAAGCGCGCATTGCTGGATGATGTTGCCCGTCACTTAAAAACATAATGAGCGGAGAAACAACCGACAGGCTACCATCGGACAAAATGTTCCGCACGAAAGCATCGCCAACTGCATTGACGAGGGGCGGTCGTGCCAAATTATCCATCTGCTTCTCCTCCAGCCGTTTGGGTCTGGACCACCTTAATCTCGAAGATTTAGAGAAAAGACTTAAACAACTGGTTTACGACATCGACAGCTAAGTTATTCAACTTAGCCGGGCAACCCAATGGTCAGATGGCAAATCGGCCCCATCTTGGGTTCAAGATAGGGCCGATTGCATAACTGCACTTGTGCGAATTATTGGTCGAGGAAGCTGCGCATTTTGCGACTGCGGCTTGGGTGCTTAAGCTTGCGCAAGGCCTTTGCCTCAATCTGGCGGATACGCTCCCGCGTTACGCTGAATTGTTGGCCAACTTCTTCAAGCGTGTGATCAGTGTTCATACCGATGCCAAAACGCATACGCAGAACGCGCTCTTCACGCGGCGTGAGCGAGGCAAGAACGCGGGTCACTGTTTCCTTCAAATTGGCCTGAATAGCCGCGTCGACTGGAATGATGGCGTTCTTATCCTCAATGAAGTCACCCAAATGGCTGTCTTCTTCGTCGCCAATCGGCGTTTCAAGGCTAATTGGCTCCTTGGCAATTTTCATCACCTTGCGCACTTTCTCAAGCGGCATGGAAAGGCGCTCTGCCATTTCTTCAGGCGTTGGCTCGCGGCCCTGTTCGTGCAGGAATTGTCGGCTGGTGCGCACAAGCTTGTTAATCGTTTCGATCATGTGCACTGGAATACGGATCGTGCGCGCTTGATCGGCAATCGAACGCGTGATTGCCTGCCTAATCCACCATGTCGCATAAGTGCTGAACTTATAACCACGGCGATATTCAAATTTATCAACCGCCTTCATCAGGCCGATATTGCCTTCCTGAATAAGGTCAAGGAACTGCAAACCACGGTTGGTGTATTTCTTAGCGATAGAAATCACGAGCCGCAAATTGGCTTCGACCATTTCTTTTTTGGCGATACGTGCTTCGCGCTCGCCCTTTTGCACCATGTTCACGATGCGGCGGAATTCGCCTAGCGACATGCCGGTGTTGGCTGCGATATCCGCGATTTCAGCGCGGATGCGTTCAACGCTCTCGGCTTCGTTGGTGGCAAATGCAGTCCACTTCTTATCGATGTTCGAAACATCGGTAAGCCAGTTTTCGTCCAGCTCATGGCCCATATAGCTGTCGAGGAAGGCCTTGCGCGGAACCTTGTGGCGTTCGGCCAAGCGAAGCATTTGGCCACCAAGAGCCGTCAGGCGGCGGTTGAATGAATAAAGCTGGTCGACAAGATATTCGATCTTGTTCGCATGAAACTGAACGCTTTCAACTTCAGCAGTCAATTCTTCCCGCAATTTGTGATACTTATTTTCCGAAGCTGTGGAAAAATCTTCGCCAGCATTCAACGCGCGCATGCGCTCCAACTGAACATTCGAGAATTTTTTGAACAACGACGTGATTTTCGAGAAACGTTCAAGCGCAGCAGGCTTCAACGCCTCCTCCATTTGCGCGAGGCTGAGGGTGTTGTCTTCTTCCTCTTCCTCGACCGGGCGCGTGCGACGTTCGGTCATGTCATCGTCGTCGTCGCTGGCTGCTTCAGGCTCGTCTTCGACTTCTTCCTCTTCCTTGTAGGAAGGGCCAGCCGTTTTTTCGCTTATTTCGCCATCGCCTTCTTCTTCGCCATCTTCGGTTAGCGATTCAGGCGCAGGCTCTTTCGAAAGCATCGCGTCAAGATCAAGGATTTCGCGCAACTGCATTTCGCCGTCATTGAGCGCGTTTGACCAGTCAATGATAGCGTGGAAGGTAATTGGACTTTCGCACAGGCCCAAGATCATCGTGTCACGGCCAGACTCAATACGCTTCGCAATGGCAATTTCGCCTTCGCGTGACAGTAATTCAACCGCGCCCATTTCGCGCAGATACATACGCACCGGATCGTCGGTGCGCTCGCCAGTACCGGTTTTCTTGATGGTGTTTGTCAGTGAACGGGGGTCGTTTTCGGAAATGTTGTCGATGGTTTCGACTTCTTCCTCGGCCTCTTCCTCGCCATCTTCACCAGCTTCGTCATTCTCGACGATTTGCACGCCCATGTCGTTAATCGCCGACATGACGTCTTCAATCTGTTCGGACGACATCTGATCCTGCGGAAGGGCCGCGTTCAGTTCGTCATAGGTCAGGAAACCCCGGCGCTTCGCCTTGGCGAGCAGCTTTTTTACGGTCGCGTCATTTAGGTCAATCAGCGGTGCATCACCATTTTCGGACATATCTTCTTCGTTTTCGTTTGCGCGACTTGCCAAAATAATTCCCCGATACTCTTATAAACTGTCCGTATCACGCCGAAAAAATTCGATGATACGGTCGTCAAATGCCTTTTTCTCGTGTCGCAACCTTTGCTGTTCTGCAAAAGTCTCTTCAGTCATCTCTAAACTCGCCAACTGCGTGGCGCGTTCCAGAGCTTCTTCCAGCGCAGGACGCTGCTTCATGAGCCTGATTGCTTCACCCAAATCTTTTGAAGCGTTAGAAAATCCGTCGCCCCCCGTACCGAACTCTCCGCGGTTAAAGGCAAAAACCTTGCCGTTGCTGTGGAGGAGTGCCGACGCGACATTATACAACTTCTCGCCCAATATGGTAATTAACCCGTCTGTATCAAGCGATTCTTTGCCAAAACTTTCATTGAGCATGACGTTGAGCAATGCCGCGTGATTCGGGTCGGGCGGTATAAAGTCGCTAAGTGCCTCATGATGTTGTTTGATAAGCGCGGGATGGCGCAAAAGCGCAGCCAACACACCCTGAATGAGAAAGTCCGATCCCTTCGCGTTAAAGCTTTTTGTTTCGGCGCCTGGAGGCGAGATCTGCGGTTTACGCCAGTCGCGCTTTTGCCCGCGAACAAATGGCGCAGATGGCGTAAAGGGCGCGTTCTTGCGCGGTGCAAACAAATTGTCGAACCGCTCGCGAAAGGCATCGGCATAATGACGGCGGATTTCGGCATCGGCGATATTTGACATATGCGCGCCCAGGCGCTGTTTAAGCCCCGCCCGGTCCTCTGGCGTGTCGAGGGGTTGCGCAGCTACCTCAGCCCTCCACAACCTCTCCACGAGCGGCTGAGAGGCTTCTAGAAGCTGTGTGAGGGCAGAGGCTCCCGATGCCTTAACCAAGTCGTCGGGGTCTTTGCCTTCCGGCAAAGTAACAAACTGCAGACTATGGCCTGGCTTGAGCAACGGCAGAGCACGCAATGCAGCGCGCATCGCGGCTTTTTGACCAGCAGAATCTCCGTCAAAGCATAATAATGGCTTTTCCGTCATGCGCCACAGCATCTGAATCTGTTGTTCCGTCAGTGCGGTGCCCAACGGCGCAACCGCATCGGGAAACCCGGCCTGCGCGATGGCAATAACATCCATATAGCCTTCTACAACGATCACGCGGCCCGTCTGGCGTGAAGCAGGCGAACATTTGTCCAGATTGTAGAGCGTGCGGCCTTTGTCGAACAAGGGCGTGTCGGGGGAGTTTAGATATTTTGGCTCACCTTCGCCCAAGATTCGGCCGCCAAAGGCGATCACGCGGCCACGCGGATCACGGATGGGGATCATGAGACGCCCGCGGAAGCGGTCATAGGGCGCCTTGCCATCGACCGAAATAAGCAAGCCTGCCTCAATCAGCATCGGGTCGCCAAATTGCTTGAGTGCGGTTTTCAAGCCCGTGCGATTGTCAGGTGCAAGGCCAAAGCCAAAGTCTCGAATAGTCTGCTCGGTAAAGCCGCGCTGTTTGAGATAACCCCGCGCGGCGGCACCTTCGACCCCTAGCAACTGCGTGACAAACCACTCCTGTGCTGCCGTCATGACGTCATACAGGCTATTCGCCTTCTCCGCCCGTTGCGCTGCCTTCGGATCAGCCGCAGGGACCTCCATCCCGGCTTCAGCGGCCAGTTCCTTGATCGCGTCCATGAACGACAGGCCACGCTGGTCCGTCATCCAGCGAATGGCGTCTCCATGCGCCGAACAGCCGAAGCAATGGTAGAAACCCTTTTCATCGTTGATCGTGAAGCTGGGTGATTTTTCGTTATGAAATGGGCAGCAAGCCTTGAACTCGCGGCCAGCTTTGGTGACCTTAACGGTGCGGCCGATGAGCGTGGATAGCGTCACCCGCGACCGTAATTCGTCAAGCCATTGTGGGGATAGGGTCATGTAGACCTAGGCTTTGTGATGATCGGTGACAAGTCAGGCTCTATCGGTGCCTCAACTGGGCTCGACACGAACGGTGGAGCGGCCTGGGCGCTGGTGGAAGAGTTTGGTCTTGGGGCGTTGGTCGCTGACCCGTTCGTGTCGAGCCCAGTCGAGACACCAAGATGCTCACCCAACCGCTTCTTGGGTGGCTTGGCAAAAAAGGAAACACGGCCCCAATCACCCTTGATCAGCGCTTCCTTTTTGGCTTGTGACCAACCTTTGATTTTCATCTCTGCGTCCAGGGCTTCATAGCGTGAGGGAAAATCTTGCGTCCACATCAAAGTGACCGGCAAATGTTCCGACGTATATCCTTCGAAAGCCCCGCTTTGATGCTGCCCAATCCGCTTTTCAAGGTTGTCGGTATGGCCAGTGTAATATTTGCCATTGGCGCATTTCAGGATGTAAACGTAAAATGCCATTTATTCCTCAATGCAGGCTTTCGGGATGTCTCGACTATGCTCGACACGAGCGGTGAGAGAAAGCGCAATCTCCTAATGCCACTCGCACGGAGCCCAGTTGAAACACCTATCAATCAGCTCAAAGCCGCCTTAACCAACCCACTGGCCTTGCTCATATCAAGCTGGGGACCATGGCGTTCTTTTAGCGTCGCCATGACACGGCCCATGTCTTTCAGGCTCTCTGCGCCAAGTTCTGCCTTGATGCCTTCAATCGCTGCGCTGGTTTCCGCGTCGCTCAACTGCGCGGGCAGGAAATCCTCGATGATGGCAAGCTCTGCTGCCTCAACAGCCGCAAGCTCTGCGCGGCCGCCTTGTTCATATAATGCAATCGACTCGCGGCGCTGCTTGATCATTTTCTGCATGACCTCAACCACCATGGCGTCGTCGTCGGGCTGTTGTGACGCGGTGCGCAGTTCGATGTCGCGGTCTTTGATCTTGGCAAGGATCAGGCGAACGGCGGCCAAACGGTCCTTTTCGCCTGCCTTCATCGCGGTGATCTGGGCGGCTTTAATAGTGTCACGAATCATGATGTTCTTTCCAAACAAAGTATTTAGCGCCGATAGCCAATCCTCGCCAAACCGTCACCCTGAACTTGTTTCAGGGGGTTTGTTGTCACCCGAACAGCGGTTGAAACAATAAACGGACCCTGAAACAAGTTCACGGTGACGTGTGAGGATTTGAATTGCGCAAACATTCCACAGATTTCTCGATTTCCGCATTGACGCTGCGGCGCACCATCTCTAGGCGCGATGCCTTAGCGACATTGCTGTAATCTGTTTAACAGGAGCGACCCCATCATGGCCGACCCCAAATCTTCGCGCGCGCCTTCTGGAGCGACGGGGGTATTGGTTCTGGCGTCCGGGGAAGTCATCTGGGGCAGGGGCTTTGGCGCAGAGGGCCAAGCGGTTGGAGAGGTCTGCTTCAACACCGCTATGACAGGTTATCAAGAAGTGATGACTGACCCGTCTTATGCGGGGCAGATTATCAACTTCACTTTCCCACATATCGGCAATGTTGGCACGAACCCCGAAGATGTAGAGGCGCTCAACCCGCATGCCTTGGGCGCGATTGTGCGTCAGGATGTCACTGACCCATCCAATTTCCGCAGTACACAGCATTTCGACGCATGGATGAAATTCAACGGCCGCATTGGTATTTCGGGCGTTGATACCCGTGCGTTGACGCGGCTCATCCGCGTTGCTGGCGCGCCGAATGCGGTTATCGCCCATTCGGCAAGTGGCGAGTTCGACGTGCCTGCCATGTTGGCACGGGCAAAGGCATGGGCTGGTCTCGAAGGCATGGACCTTGCGAAGGATGTGACCACGTTACAGACTTATAAATGGGAACAGGGGCTTTGGAAGCTGGGCGAGGGATATGGCAAGCCGAAGGGTGTCTCGTCTACGCTCGACACAAACGGTGAAGGTGAGGACAGCTCTTTAACTCCGTTCGTGTCGAGCGGAGACGAGACACCGCAAAAGCAAAAACCAAAGGTTGTCGCCATCGACTATGGCATCAAACACAATATCCTGCGCAATCTGGTTGATGTCGGGTGCGACGTCACTATTGTCAGCGCGACCGCGACATTCGAAGAAATCATGGCGCATGCACCAGATGGCCTGTTCCTGTCGAACGGACCAGGCGACCCTGCTGCAACCGGCGAATATGCCGTGCCTGTGATAAGGCAATGGCTGGAAACCAAAAAGCCACTGTTTGGTATTTGCCTCGGGCACCAGATGCTTGGACTCGCGGTCGGCGCGACGACTGAGAAGATGCACCAAGGTCATCGCGGGGCGAACCATCCGGTCAAGCGCCTCAGCGACGGCGCGGTTGAGATCACCAGCATGAACCACGGTTTTGCAGTGGATGCAGCGACCTTGCCCGCTAACGCCATGGCAACGCACACCAGCCTGTTCGACGGCAGCAATTGTGGCTTCGAACTGGCGGACCAGCCCGCATTTTCTGTGCAATACCATCCCGAAGCCTCGCCCGGCCCACAAGACAGCCATTATCTGTTCGAGAAATTCGCGGGGATGATGGTGTGAGCAGTCCTAACCTCCCACACAAATGGGAATATATTGTGGTCCAATATGTGGGCAGTATGTGGAGTAGCACCGGGGAATGGGATCGTCCCGAACTGGACAATATGTCCACGGAACAGATGCTGAATCATTATGGCGCTTTGGGCTGGGAATTGATCAAAATTGGTCCTGTGCATGACAAAAGTAGCACGCCGTCTGCGGCCTATATTCTTAAGCGACAGGTAGCATAATGCCCAAACGCACTGACATAAAATCCATCCTCATCATCGGCGCTGGCCCCATCATCATCGGGCAAGCGTGCGAGTTTGACTATTCGGGGACGCAGGCGTGCAAGGCGTTGCGCGAAGAGGGCTATCGCATCATCCTCGTCAATTCCAATCCGGCGACGATCATGACGGACCCGGATATGGTGGGCCCGGGCGGGGCGACTTATGTCGAGCCGATCACGCCTGAAATCGTTGCCAAGATCATCGAGAAGGAACGCCCCGACGCGGTGTTGCCGACCATGG
>JAZKGS010000061.1:0-22051 GCA_040385805.1 Pseudomonadota bacterium
GCAGCTTCAGCGGGGACCTCAGTAGAGGGCGCTTCGGCTTCGACGGCTGGAGTGTCGGCAACTTCAACTTCGGTGTTGATGACGACATCTTCGACTACAGGGGCTTCATTGTCGTTCTTCAGCGAACCGGGGAATGGAGCAGCTTCAGGCATCGCAACCTTGACGGCATCGCGCACCAACAACCAACCGTTCTTCGCGCCTGGGACCGAGCCCTTTACGAAGATTAGACCGCGCGCAACATCTGTGCGGACGATTTCGAGGTTCTGCTGCGTACGCTGACGGTCGCCCATGTGGCCGGCCATCTTCTTGTTCTTGAAAACCTTGCCTGGATCCTGGCGTTGACCAGTCGAACCATGGGCACGGTGGGTGATGGAAACACCATGCGATGCGCGCATACCACCGAAGCCCCAACGCTTCATGGCACCGGCAAAGCCCTTACCCTGCGTATGACCAGTGATGTCGACCAGCTGGCCGTCAATGAAATGGTCTGCAGAAACAGTGGCGCCAACTGGCAGCAAGCCATCGGCATTGTCGACGCGGAATTCAGCAACGCGAGCTTTTGGCTCGACCTGTGCTTTGGCGAATTCACCACGTTGCGGTTTGTTTACATTTTTCGCTTTGCGGGCGCCGGCACCGAGACGGACAGCAAAATAGCCATCCTTCTCTGCATTGCGGGCTCCAACCACTTGGCAGCCTTCCAGCGCCAAAACGGTCACAGGTACGTGACGGCCATCTTCATTGAAGAGGCGCATCATACCCATCTTTTTCGCGATCACGCCAGTGCGCATGATCCATACTCCAACTATGTCAGAGGCCCGGCTGGCAGTATTGCCAGGAGGGCGTGACGCCTAAATCCAGCCCTGAATTTTTAAGCATTGCCCCGTCCGGGCTAGGCACCAGTGGCGCACCTTAATGCGCAATCTGGTAAGACGGGGAACGCAGCCCGGGTAAACCCGGCGGTATTCCTAGTGTCTCACTCTACTTTCGTAGAGGTATCGGCTTACGCCAATTTGATTTCGACATTCACACCGGCAGCAAGATCGAGCTTCATGAGCGCGTCTACGGTCTGTGGCGTGGGCTGCACGATGTCGAGCAACCTTTTATATGTCCGAACTTCGAACTGCTCGCGCGACTTTTTGTCGACGTGCGGTCCGCGGTTCACTGTGAACTTTTCGATACGGGTAGGAAGTGGGATTGGTCCACGAATAAGTGCGCCGGTGCGGCGCGCTGTGTCGGCAATATCGCCAGTCGCCTGATCGAGGACGCGATGGTCAAATGCTTTCAGGCGGATGCGAATATTTTGCGTTTCCATGGTTCTACCAATTTCCAAATTCTATCAATATCAAAGAGCCGAAAAACAGCCATTCCGACTTGCGCTTTCGAAGCCGGAACAACTGTTCTAAATTTCTTAAAACCGCCCCGCCCGAATCAAGAGAGTCGGGCGGGATGCGCGGCCTATATTACTTCGTGATGGTGCTGACAACCCCAGAACCGACAGTCCGTCCACCTTCGCGAATTGCGAAGCGGAGACCTGGGTCCATGGCGATTGGTGCAATCAACTTGACAGCAATTGTTACGTTGTCGCCTGGCATAACCATTTCAGTGCCTTCTGGAAGGATAACTTCGCCAGTTACGTCAGTCGTACGGAAGTAGAACTGTGGACGGTAGTTTGCGAAGAATGGCGTGTGACGGCCGCCTTCGTCCTTCGAAAGAACGTAGATTTCTGCCGAAAACTCAGTGTGCGGCGTAACCGAACCTGGCTTGCAGAGAACTTGACCACGCTCAACTTCTTCACGGCCAACACCACGAACAAGCGCACCGATGTTATCGCCCGCACGACCTTCGTCGAGCAGCTTGCGGAACATTTCAACGCCAGTAACGGTCGTTTTCTTTGTGTCCTTGATACCAACGATTTCAACTTCTTCGCCAACCTTGACGATTCCGGTTTCAACGCGGCCGGTAACAACCGTACCACGACCCGAGATCGAGAACACGTCTTCGACTGGCATCAGGAATGGCTTGTCGATTGGACGCTCTGGCTGAGGAATGGCTTCGTCAACGGCAGCCATCAGTGCAAGGACAGATTCCTTACCGATGTTGTCGTCACGGCCTTCAAGCGCAGCAAGCGCCGAACCACGAACGATAGGAATATCGTCGCCTGGGAAATCATACTTCGAAAGAAGCTCACGGATTTCCATTTCAACCAGCTCGAGAATTTCTTCGTCGTCAACCTGGTCAACCTTGTTCATGTAAACAACGAGGGCAGGAACGCCAACCTGACGTGCAAGCAGGATGTGCTCGCGAGTCTGTGGCATCGGGCCGTCAGCTGCGTTCACAACCAGAATAGCGCCGTCCATCTGAGCAGCACCGGTGATCATGTTCTTAACATAGTCAGCGTGGCCTGGGCAGTCGACGTGTGCATAGTGACGTGCAGCAGTTTCATATTCGACGTGTGCAGTCGAAATGGTGATGCCGCGCTCGCGCTCTTCTGGAGCCTTATCGATGTTAGCGAAATCAACAGCGGTACCGCCGTAGGTTTCTGCCATGATCTTCGTGATCGCTGCAGTCAGCGTGGTCTTACCGTGGTCGACGTGACCGATGGTACCAATGTTGCAATGCGGTTTCGTCCGCTCAAATTTAGCTTTTGCCATTTTATCAAACCTTCTTTCGATTAGGTAATATTTTGATCAGGTGGGACGACGCCGTCTGAATCAGGCGCCGCCATTAGTCGGCTTTTGCCTATCAGGCAAGCTTCTCCTTGATTTCGGCTGCAACGTTCGATGGTACCTCATCATAATGATTGAAGAACATCGAATAGTTTGCACGTCCTTGCGTGAACGAGCGAAGCTGATTCACATAGCCGAACATGTTGGCCAAAGGCACCATGGATTCAACAACCTGTGCGTTACCGCGGCTGTCGGTGCCCTGGATTTGACCACGACGTGAGTTCATGTCGCCGATCACATCACCCAGATATTCTTCAGGCGATACAACTTCGACCTTCATGATGGGTTCAAGCAGCTTGATGCCTGCCTTTTGAGCAGCTTCACGCATACCGGCACGACCGGCGATTTCGAATGCCAGAGCCGACGAATCGACATCATGGTACGCGCCGTCATACAGCGTGATTTCGAAATCGATGATTGGGAAGCCGATCAACGAACCGGACATGGCTGTTTCGCGCATGCCCTTTTCGACGGAGGGGATATATTCCTTTGGAATGTTACCGCCCTTGACTTCATCCTTGAAGACGACGCCCGTACCGCGCTCGCCCGGTTTAACGGTGAACTTGATGCGGCCAAACTGACCCGAACCACCCGACTGCTTCTTGTGGGTATAATCAACGTCAACTTCGCGTGCGAGATATTCGCGATATGCAACCTGCGGCGCACCGACATTGGCTTCTACCTTGAATTCGCGGCGCATACGATCAACGATGATGTCGAGGTGAAGCTCGCCCATGCCCTTAATGATCGTTTGGCCCGATTCATGGTCGGTCGATACGCGGAACGATGGGTCTTCAGCGGACAGACGATTAAGCGCGATGCCCATCTTTTCTTGGTCAGCCTTGGTCTTTGGCTCCACGGACAGTTCGATAACTGGCTCAGGGAATTCCATACGCTCAAGAATGATCGGGAAACGTTCTGCGCATAATGTATCGCCGGTCGTTGTTTCCTTCATGCCTGCAAGCGCGATGATGTCACCTGCAAATGCCTCGTCAACGTCCTTACGTTCGTTGGCATGCATTTCGAGCATGCGTCCGACCTTTTCCTTCTTGTCCTTTACCGAGTTCAGATAGGTGCCCTTAAGCAGGCTACCCGAATAGATCCGGATGAAGGTCAGCGAACCAACGAATGGATCGTTCATAACCTTGAACGCGAGTGCCGAGAATGGCGCATCGTCAGCAGGAGGACGGCTGTCTGGCTCAAGCGTGTCCATGTGGACACCCTGAACATCGTCAATGTCGAGCGGCGAAGGCAGATAATCGACCACCGCGTCGAGCAAAGGTTGAACGCCCTTGTTCTTGAACGCAGAACCACAGCAAACAGGAACGAACGACTGGTTTAGCGTGCCCTTGCGGATCAGCGCCTTCAACGTTGCAACGTCAGGCTCATTACCTTCAAGATATGCTTCCATGGCGTCATCGTCTTGCTCAACGGCAAGTTCGATCAGCTCGCTACGATATTTTGCAGCTTCGTCAGCCAAGTCCGCAGGAATATCTTCATAGAAGAAGTCCGCACCAAGCGATTCATCTTTCCAGATGATTGCGCGGTTGTGCACAAGGTCAACCAGACCCTTCAAATCAGCCTCAAGGCCGATTGGAATGTAGAGCACAGCCGGCTTTGCACCCAGACGATCAATGATCGATTGCACGCAATATTTGAAGTTCGCGCCGGTACGGTCGAGCTTGTTGATGAAGCACATCCGTGGCACGCCGTACTTGTCGGCCTGACGCCATACGGTTTCAGACTGAGGCTCAACGCCTGCAACGCCGTCGAAGCACGCAACCGCGCCATCGAGAACGCGAAGCGAACGCTCAACTTCAATCGTGAAGTCAACGTGGCCTGGCGTATCAATGATATTGATACGGTGGTCATTCCAGAAGCAGGTGGTAGCAGCCGACGTGATCGTGATGCCACGCTCTTGCTCTTGCTCCATCCAATCCATGGTGGCAGCGCCATCATGAACTTCGCCGATTTTATACGACTTGCCGGTGTAGAAAAGGATACGCTCGGTAGTCGTGGTTTTACCGGCGTCGATATGCGCCATGATACCGATGTTGCGATACATATTGAGTGGATGGCTGCGTGCCATATTCATTACTCCAGTGCGGGGCTGCGGTTTGCGCTGCCCTATAGGGAAAGGGGCTGGTTTATGCCAGCCCCCGATTTACGCTTTTTCAACCCCGTCACCCCAAAATAATTGAGGGTCCAAGGTTACAGCGCGCTACCGCCCGAAATCCCTGCTTTCGCAGGTATGACGGAAAAATTCATGCTGTTACCAGCGATAATGTGCGAACGCGCGGTTGGCTTCTGCCATCCGGTGCGTATCTTCACGCTTTTTGACAGCGTTACCGCGGTTTGATGCGGCATCCATCAACTCACCCGACAAACGGGCAGCCATGGTGGTTTCGCTGCGGTTACGTGCAGCACCGATCAACCAACGGATTGCAAGTGCCTGCGCGCGCTCTGGACGCACTTCGCAAGGAACCTGATACGTCGCACCACCAACGCGGCGGCTGCGGACTTCGATGCCTGGCTTTACGTTATCCAGCGCTTCATGGAAGGTCTGGATTGGATCTTTCTTGGCGCGGGCTTCAACGGTTTCCAATGCACCATAAACGATACGCTCGGCTGCTGACTTCTTACCGTCAAGCATCAGGTTGTTCATGAACTTCGAAAGCACGATATCACCGAATTTGGGATCGGGAAGGATGATGCGCTTTTCGGGACGACGACGACGTGACATAATATATTTCCTTTATCTCTTGCGGGACCGGCGCTGCTAAAAGCGCGCCTGCGAACCGGAATGGACAGCGGGCCGAATTACTTCGGACGCTTTGCACCATATTTGGAACGCGATTGCTTGCGGTCCTTGACGCCCTGCGTATCAAGTACGCCGCGAAGCACGTGGTAACGCACACCGGGAAGATCGCGTACGCGTCCGCCACGGATCAGCACAACGCTGTGCTCCTGAAGGTTGTGGCCTTCACCTGGGATGTAGGAAATAACTTCACGCTGGTTGGTCAGACGGATCTTTGCAACCTTCCGCAAAGCCGAGTTCGGCTTTTTCGGGGTCGTTGTATAAACGCGGGTGCAAACGCCGCGCTTCTGTGGGTTCTGGTCCATCGCAGGGACCTTGGATTTGACCTTCTGCGGGGTCCGGCCCTTGCGGACCAGCTGGTTAATCGTTGGCATATCTTCACCTTTATAAAGCGGTTACTTTGGGTGGGCAGCCGTATTTTGCGGTGGAGGCTCAGCCTTTGGCCCACCCGGCCGATCACACAATGTGCTGCTATTCAGAGTACTTCCCATAGGACCAAAGAGAATCACACCTCCGGCCTTGGGAATGCGCGCCATTAGCGCCGGCTGGCTACCGGGTCAAGTAGTGCCGACCCGCTCGGCCAACACTTCATTTTCGATCCTGATCCGCCACCACAACAATGCAGCGTTCAGTATCGAAAATGTAATGGCCATCGCGGGCGCACCGAGAAGGAACGGCAAGACTGCAATCTCCACGACCACCAGCGTATAATTGGGGTGTTTCAGGAATTTATAAGGTCCACGCTTAACGCGCGGGAAATGTGGGGCGCTGATTATGCGGGTGGTCCACCAGCGGCCAATGCTCGCTAAAGTCCAGAAGCGGAAGGTCTGGCTGGCGATGAAGATGTTAAGCAACAGCATGTCGGGCGCGGGCGTGGGCGCGGCAAACAGCGCAATCGCGGCCAACCAGCCGCTATGGAGGACGATAAACAGGGGATAATGGTTCGCCCCATGCTCCCGGCCACCTTCGGCCAGCAAGCGGCGGGTGTTGGCATTGGCATAGGCCAGTTCAGCAAGCCGCTGAATGATGACATAGGCAAAGACGATGAGCGCCCAGATTGGCCAATCGAATAATGTCATGGTCGTTTCCCGTTGGTCGTCATGACCGAGCCGCAAAACCGGTACCCACTTTTGTTTGTCATGGCTTGATAAGCCCCATAGCCCCAACGAAGCCGGGGCCGAGCGCCGTCAACAATGTTGGCCTTGTTATCGGCCCTGCGGCAAGCAACGCTTCCAAAACAAACAGCACCGTCGGCGAACTCATATTACCATGGTCGCGCAAAACGGCGCGCGTGGCGGCCAGATCATGCCCCAAATAATCGGAAAGCGCGTCGACCACGCGGCCACCACCCGGGTGGCAGGCAGGCTCAGCCATGTCGGACTTGCTCAGGCCTTGCTTTGCGATAAAATCGTCGCAGACTGGCGCGAAATGGCTATTCACGAAAACCGGGATATCACGCGCCAACACCAGATCAAAGCCAGTGTCACCGATTTCCCAGCCCATCATATCAAGCGTGTCCGGCCAAACATGGCTTGCAAATGCGTCTAAGTGCGGCCCCGGCCCTGCACCAATGACGGCGGCGGCACAGCCATCGGCAAACAGAGCGAGCGCGACCATGTCTTTTTTGTCCATACGCGCATGGTCATAAGCAAGGCTGCACAGCTCAAGGCTTACCAGCAGCACCGGCTTTTCGGGGCACCCACGGTATAGGTCAGCGGCAACGCCAAGACCAATAACTCCGCCAGCACAGCCATAGCCGAACAGCGGCACACAGCGTGTACCTGCAGCAAAGCCCATGATCTTGATCATGCGGCTTGGTAGACTTGGAGTCATGGTCCCTGTGGTCGACACAAACACAATTTGTCCGATTTCAGAGGCTGTTACACCAGCCCTTCCCAAAGCCTGTGTAGCCGCCGTTTCAAACATCTTCGCCGCAGCGTCTTCATAAACCTGCGCGCGATTGGCCCAGCTTCTTGGACCGAAATAATATTCGGGCGGCATCGCTATGTGGCGTTGCGATATTCCGGTGTTGCCCAGTATATCCGCCATGCGCGGCGGCAATGCCTGCCCTTTGGCTTCCGCCAAGATCGACAGGACATCATCTTGCGTAATGCGGTGCGGCGGCACAGCGGTGCCGAGCGATATTAGTCGTGGGAAGTTTTGCGACATGTCGGCTAACGGCTACGCCTGTTCAAAGGTTTCCGCTAGGCAGACTTTACCCTACCCCACGGTCCTTTGATCGCCAACGTCATCGTCGGCTGCATCATGTTCACAAACATCGTCGAGCCGTCAGGGGAAAAGCATCCGCCCGCAAATTCGGTTTGCACGCGGCTTCGGCCAATCATGTAAGTCTGACCCTGCGCGGTGACGCCGCGCAAATGGTTGTTTGAAATATCGGTATATTGGTCTTCACACACCAACAAATGCCCAGTTGGCATTACGGCGATATTGTCGCCATAATTGTAAAAGGCTGGATTGGTTGACTCCATGAAAAGGTCAATGACGCCGGGTGCTTCGGCCTCACGCGGGGACCCTTCGTTCGCCGCCGGAACATAGCGGAAAATCTGGCCGTATTTCGCCGCACCGCCATTGGTGCATGCAAAGAACAACTCGCCATTGCCCCAGAATATCCCTTCGCCGCGTGCGAACAATGCCGCCCCCTTAGCAGCGCCCTGTTTACGCAAGTCATCTTCAGGGCTTTCGGGGTTGGAAAGAGGGATCCATTTCGCCTGATAGCGGCGGCCTTTGCTGACCTGAACCTCAGTCCAGTTGCGGGTGTCGGTAATGTCGGCCTGCACAAAGGCCAAAGCCTCAAGCCGGCCCCCTTTGGCAAGCTGTCCCTTTTCATTCGGAATGAAGCGATACAGCAGGCTGTCGCCGCGATCTTCGGTCAAGTAAACAATGCCCGTGCGTGGGTCGACGCACGCGGCCTCATGGTTGAAACGGCCCATGTCCTTCAGAGGCACCGGCGTAACCAAGCCCTTGTGCGTTGCGGGAACTTCAAAAATATAGCCGTGGTCTTTGCCAACGCCGTTTCCAGCGCGCGTGACATTTTCCTCGCAGCTCAGCCAGCTTCCCCACGGGGTAATCCCGCCCGAACAATTGCGGATAGTGCCGGACAGGCTCAAATACTCGTTTTCCCGCTGACCGGTCTTCATGTCGTAAATCAAAGTCGTGGTGCCGCCCGGCAACGGCATCGATTTGTCATCCGCCATCCGGTCATAAGCGGGAAAATCCCTGGGCACATTGCCCGTGAACGGACCGGAATCCTGATCCTTGATACCAAGCTCATGGTTGCGGATGAGCGCAATCTTGCCTTTGCCCAAATCAATTGCGCCCATGCCGTCTGCGGAATTTGGCACCAGAAACCCGTCGTCCATGATGTTGCCGAGGCGCGATATTACGCGATAATCAAAGCCTTTGGGCAGATCGATCAGGTTGTTAGGATCGCGAACTAACGGGCCATAGCCATACACTTCATTCGCCCCTGCGGCGGGTGCCTGCGCAATGGCGCGCGCGGCTAGACCAGCAAAGGCGATGCTTCCAAGGCCAAACCCAAATTGCCGCCTGCTTACCGAGAAAGGACTGCCCTGCATGATCCACTCCTGTTACTTTGGCCATTCACTGCACCGGAAAGATGACAACGCCGTTGCAGCTTGATAGAGCGCGGGCAAATCAAACCAAAGGCATTTGTTTCCCATGAAAGTACGTACCCGCGTCGCACCATCCCCCACCGGCGACCCACATGTCGGCACCGCGTATATCGCGTTGATCAACTATTGCTTTGCCAAGAAGCACGGCGGCGAATTTCTGTTGCGGATTGAGGATACCGATCAGGCACGCTCCACGCCGCAATCGGAGAAAATGATCCTTGAATCGCTTCGCTGGTTGGGCCTTAGCTGGGATGAAGGCCCCGATGTTGGCGGTCCGCATGGTCCATATCGCCAGTCGGAACGCAGCGCGATTTACACCGCGCATTGCGACCAGTTGCTGGCCGATGGCCATGCGTTCAAATGCTATTGCACACCGGAAAAGCTTGCCACTTCGCGCGCCGCGCAAATGGCTGCAAAGTTGCCGCCAAAATATGATGGCAATTGCCTCTCGCTGACCGCTGAAGATACCGCGAAGCTCGACAGCGAAGGCGTTGCCCATGTTGTCCGGATGAAAATTCCAACAACAGGCAAATGCATTGTTCAGGATACGCTGCGCGGCGAGATCGAGTTTGAATATGCTGTGGTGGATATGCAAGTCCTGATGAAATCGGACGGCCTGCCGACCTACCATCTCGCCAATGTCGTTGACGATCACCTGATGGGTATCACCCATGTCATGCGCGGCGAGGAATGGATTTCATCTGCGCCAAAGCATTTGTTGCTATACCAATATTTCGGCTGGGAACCGCCAGTGCTGACGCATTTGCCGCTGCTCCGCAATGCCGACAAATCGAAACTGTCGAAGCGCAAGAACCCGACCAGCATTCTTTATTATCAGCGCGCTGGTTATCTCCCGCAGGCAATGCAGAACTTCCTTGGCCTGTTCATCAAATCCGCCAGCGAAGAGGACGAGAAAACCTCGTTGCAGACATTGATCGACGAATTTGACGTCCACAATATTTCGCTTGGCGGTCCAGTGTTCGATACGTCAAAGCTGGATTGGCTGAACGGCCGTTATCTGCGCGAAGAACTGAGCGTTTCTGAATTTTTGGATGCGGTGAAAGCATGGGCGCTGAATGACAGTTACCTCACGCCCATCGCCGAAATGGCGCAGGCGCGGATCACCAAAATGTCTGATTTGGGCGGCCTGACCGCGATGTTCTTCATGAACCGGATCGAAGGCATGACCGCTGAGAAACTGCGCGATGGTGTGAAGCTTGAGCAGGATGCGCAGCGCGCGGCCTATACGATTGGTTTGCAGCAGTTCGACGGCATGATCGATTGGAACAGGGAAGGCGTAGAGGCGACCTTGCGCCGCACCGCCGAGGTGCTGGACGCCAAGTTGAAGGACGTCATTCGTCCCTTTTACATCGCCATCACTGGCAGCGCGCAGGGCGTGCCCTTGTTCGACGCCATTACCCATCTTGGCCGCGATATCATTCGGGAGCGGTTGCGCCATGCCATGGAATTGCTCGGCCCGGCAACGTCCAAAGAGGTCAAGGCCTGGACTGATTTACTGGCCGCACCACCAAAGGCAGAATGACCGCTTTCGCGCTACCACAGGATTGGCGAGCGGCGCTGAAAGGCGCGCTTGCCACAAAAGATACGTTGGTGCTTCAGGGCTTTCTCGATGCCGAACTGGCGGCTGGCAAAACGATATACCCGCCGCAAGACACTTGGTTTCGCGCGCTTGAACTGACGCCACTCGACCAGGTGCGCGTCGTCATTTTGGGGCAGGACCCCTATCACGGACCGGGTCAGGCGCATGGTCTGTGTTTCAGCGTGCCGCCGGGCGTCCGTCCGCCGCCAAGCCTTGCGAACATTTACAAGGAACTGGAAAGCGACTTGGCCCTCCCCCGCCCCCATCACGGCTTTCTGGAGCATTGGGCGCGCCAAGGCGTGTTGTTGCTGAACAGCGTCCTTACGGTTGAAATGGCCAAAGCGGCGTCGCATAGCAAAAAGGGTTGGGAGCAGTTTACCGACGCGATTGTCGCCGCGGTGAACGACAAGGCCGAGCCAGTCGTCTTCATGCTTTGGGGCGCTTATGCCCACAAAAAGGCGGCGAATGTCGATGCCAGTAGGCACTTGGTGCTCAAGGCAGCGCATCCCTCGCCCTTGTCAGCGCATAACGGGTTTTTGGGCACCAAACATTTCTCGCAATGCAATGACTTTCTGGTTAGCAACGGCAACCCCCCGATTGATTGGACACTGCCCGATGGCGTTCGATGAGCAGCCGCACCGCCGTTTCAACCCGCTAACGAACGAATGGATATTGGTGTCCCCGCATCGCGCCAAGCGGCCGTGGCAGGGGCAGCAAGACACGCCCGATAATGCGGTGCGGCCAATGCATGATCCGGATTGCTATCTGTGCGCAGGCAATGAGCGCGCGGGCGGATTGCATAATCCCGACTACAAACATGTGTTTATCTTTGACAATGACTTCGCCGCCTTGATGCCCGGCGAAGGGTGCGGAGTAGCGAAAGACAAACCCCTGTTTCGTGCGGCTCCCGCGCATGGCACCTGCCGAGTCATTTGCTTTTCGCCCGACCATGGCAAGACGCTGCCCGAAATGCCAGTGGACGACATCCGGATGGTTGTCGACAATTGGGCAGCACAGGAGGCCGAGCTTTCGGCCAGCCATGCCTATGTCCAGATTTTCGAAAATAAGGGCGCGATGATGGGCTGCTCAAGCCCGCATCCGCATGGACAGATTTGGGCGACCGATTATGTCCCGGCCGAACCTGCGCGTGAGGATGCGACACAAGCAGCATATTTCACGCAACACCAATCAGCCATGTTGCTAACCTATGCAGAAGAAGAGGCTCAAGACGGCGCACGGACAGTATCAAGCAATGATCACTGGATCGCGGTCGTGCCTTATTGGGCAAGCTGGCCGTACGAAATCCTGCTGCTTCCCCGCTTTGCGGTTCAGCGCCTCAATGCGCTTACACAGGAGCAACGCGATGATCTGGCCAAGATTATGAAGGCGGTCACCACGGCTTATGACAATCTGTTCCAAACCAGCTTTCCTTATTCGATGGGCTGGCACGGTTCGCCAAGTGCGACGCCCGACGCACCGCATTGGCAATTGCACGCGCATTTCTATCCGCCCTTGTTGCGTTCGGCCAGCGTCCGCAAATTCATGGTCGGCTATGAAATGCTCGCCGAGGCGCAGCGTGATCTGACGCCCGAAACCGCCGCCGAACATTTGCGCGCCACAAGTAAAATCCATTACCGGAGCAAGCCATGAACGCGCAGGACCAAGCGCTTCGCGATCGTGTCACGGCCAGCTTTATCGCGCGCTTTGGGCATGCGCCTGATCTCGTCGTGCGCGCGCCGGGCCGGGTGAACCTGATTGGCGAGCATACCGACTATAATGACGGTTTCGTCCTGCCCTGCGCGATTGGCCCCGCCACTATGGTCGCCGTGAGCAAGTGCGATGATGACATGGTTCAAGTGGTCGCTGCCGACTTCGGTGATGCCCGCGACACGTTCACCCTCAAACCACCCCTGGAACGCAATATAGAGCAGCCCTGGGCCGATTATGTTCGCGGGATGATCTCTGCACTGCAAAACGAAGGACATGTCCTCAGCGGGGCTAAAATCGCCATTGCGGGCAATCTACCCAAAGGCGCCGGCCTATCCTCATCGGCCTCGCTTGAAGTTGCCGTGGGCAAGGCCATGTTGGCGCTGATTGGCACCGACATCGACAACACCCGCCTCGCGCAAATCGCGCAAATGGCGGAGTGCGATTTTGTCGGCACCAAATGCGGCATCATGGACCAGCTCATTTCGGCGCAAGGCAAGGCTGGTCATGCGCTTTTGATCGATTGCCGCAGTCTGGAACTCACCGACGCGCCGATCCCTGATGATGTTGCGATCATGATCGTGCATTCGGGCGTTACGCGCGGCTTGGTCGACGGGCATTATAATGAACGACGGCGGCAATGTGAGGCAGCGGCGGCGGCGATGGGCGTGCCCGCATTACGCGACGCGGATTTGGATATGCTGACAGCAGCCAATCTCGACACGGTTACGACCGCGCGCGCACGCCATGTCATTACCGAGAACCAGCGCACACTGGATGCAGCCGACGCGCTTGCCAAGAGCGACCTCGCCACGCTTGGCATACTCATGGCTGAAAGCCATGCTTCGATGCGTGACGATTTCGAAATCACTGTTCCTGCAATCGATGATTTGGTAGCGCTCTTGCAAAATGCGATTGGCAATCAAGGGGGTGCGCGTATGACGGGTGGAGGATTTGGCGGCGCATGCGTTGCAATCATGCCGATTGCATTGGTTGCAGACGTGCAAGCCGCGATAGAAAAACAGTATAAAACGCCCGATGGCGCTGCGCCACTCATCATGGTTGAACGGCCGGGACCCGGTGTCGCCATTTTATGATGCGCGATTGGGTGAAGCAGTCCCTGCGCGAGCCTTTGGTGCATTTTCTTGCCGCAGGATCGGCTCTGTTCCTTCTGATGGGGCAATTTGGCGACGAAGAGACCCTAGACCGCAGCATAACGATCAATGAGGCTGAAGTTGCGCGGCTCGCGTCGCAATGGGAGCAGACATGGCGTCGTCCACCGACGCAACAGCAGCTCGACAGCCTAATCCGCGATTATATCAAGGAAGAAATCTATTTTCGCGAGGCCATGCGCCTTGGCCTTGACGCAGACGACCCGGTGATCCGCCGCCGGTTGCGCGCCAAAATGGAGTTTCTGGCGACCGCGCAAATCCAGAATATGGAGCCAACTGACGCCGCGCTTGAAAGCTTCTATACAAAAAACACAATTCGCTACGCCGAAAAGCCGGCCTATAGTTTTGACCAGCAGTTTTTGGGCGAGGATGAAGACATTGCCAAAGCATCGGTCCTTGCCCTGAAAGCCGGAAAGCGAGTGCAAGCGCAATCACTCAGCGTATCTGCCAGCATGGAGAACGCCGCCTCAGACAGCATCGCCCGGGAATTTGGCGATGGCTTTGCCGATAGCCTGCGTACCCTGCCCCAAGAGCGTTGGAGCGGCCCCGTGCAGTCCGGCTTCGGCTGGCATGCCGTGCGGGTGCGCGAGGTCCTTGCATCCGGCACGCCGCCCTTGTCCGACATTCGCCAACGGGTCTCCAACGACTGGCGCGCCGAGACGCAAACCAAACGCGAGGCGGCTGCCTACCAGGCGCTGCTCGACGGATATGACATTCGCATCGCCAAGCCGTGATTGTCCGCTTCCTCCTTTTGCTAACGCTCGCGGCAGGCTTCGCGTCGGCTGCCCGCGCCGATGACTTGCAGCCCGGCTATCTGGAAATCCGCGAGCGTGTCGCCGCGACCCACGCGTACGCCATCACATGGAAAGCGCCAATCCGGCCCGGTCTGGCCGCGCGCGTAGTCCCCGTTTTCCCTGACGATTGCACTGCGACCCAACCCGTACGCAGCGTTGACGCCGCCGCTTTACTCGCGCGCTGGGATATTGATTGCAGCGCAACATTAGCTGGCCGTTCCGTGCGCCTGAGCGGTATGGAGAACACACCGGCCGATGCGTTGCTACGCTATCAATCCGCCAATGGCATAACCCAAGCCGCTCGGCTGACGCCCGCCAACCCCATGGCTGTCATCATGCAAAAGGCCGACAGATGGCAGGTCGCACGGACCTATTTCGTCACGGGGGTCGAGCATATCCTGATGGGGTACGACCATTTGCTGTTTGTGCTGTGCCTCGTGCTCTTGCTCAATGGCGCATGGCGGGTCGCCGCGACGGTTACGGCCTTCACAATCGCGCATTCCCTGACGTTGGTCGCCACAACGCTTGAACTCATCAGCGTACCCGGCCCACCCGTCGAGGCCGCCATCGCGCTTTCGATCGTGTTCCTCGCGGTGGAAATCGTAAAGCGGAAGCCCGGCGAACCGCGCTTGTCAGAACGCTTCCCTTGGGCCGTCGCATTCCTCTTTGGCTTGCTCCATGGCTTTGGCTTTGCTGGCGCGTTGGCCGAAATCGGATTGCCGCAGGGCGAAGTTCCCATGGCATTGCTGACATTCAATCTGGGCGTTGAGGCTGGCCAGCTTGTCATCGTGGGCGTGGCCATGGCGGCATTATGGGCGCTGCGCCGCGCGCATGCAATTTACACCGCCCGCATTCAAACCATCTGCGCTTATGCCATCGGCAGCATAGCCTTTATGTGGTTGCTACAGCGGATACTACCGGCTTGAGCGCGGCGCGATAGTCTATTAGCTTTTCAGTTAGCGACCCAAGGGAAGGCAGCAGCATGGCCGAAGCGAAAACAAAGCCTACAATCGTCAATGTCGATGCTTTCATTGCAGCAGTTGAAAAGCCAGTTCGGCGTGAGGATGCCACCGCAGTGTGCGAGATGATGGCGCGCGTGACAGGCGAGCCTGCAACGATGTGGGGGCCATCCATCATCGGCTTTGGCAGCTATCACTATAAATATGCCAGCGGACATGAGGGCGACACCTGTCGCGTCGGCTTTTCGCCGCGCGCGGCTAACCTTGTATTCTATATTGGTGACTTCCCGGAATATGAAGCGCTGCTTGAAAGGCTGGGTAAGCACAAACGCGGCAAAGGCTGTCTTTACATCAATAAGTTGGCGGATGTGGAATTGACCGTGCTCGCGGAAATCGTCCGTGGCAGCTACCAATCAACCGCACCTTAGACGGCTGCCAATAGCGGCACCATTCGTCCCGTTTTGCCGCGCTGTTAAGAATTTCTTAACGGTATTCCGACACCTCGAAAGGTGGAAGGAATTACGCCGTGGCCCTACAGCAGAGAGAAGCAAAAATTGAGACGACTACCGATAGTCGTCGCCGCCGCAGGCACAAATTGTTTCTTGAGGTTGAAGCGCGCGGACCGAAGCCTTTGGCAGGCATGGTCATTGTGCACGACATTTCCGATACTGGCCTGTTGATCGAGACCAAAGCCAAGCTGAAAGCTGGCGAAATGGTCGAGGTCGATTTGCCCCACGCAGGCGTGATGGAGGCGGAGATTATGTGGGCTGGCGGCCAGATTTATGGCTGCAGATTCACGCGTCAAATCACCCCGGCGGCCATAAGTGCCGCGCGTTTGGGTTCGCCTTTCGCTCGCCCTACACCTGATACCCTGGAAACAGTTTCGGTCGATGCGCCGCAAATGGGTGCGCAGACTATCACGGCATTGACCGGCGAACTATCGCCCGGCGCAAGGTTATGGATCATTATTGGACTGGCATTGTCCTTGTGGATGATAATCGGCGCAGCAACCTATTGGATGGTGGCCTGATACGCTTGTAAATGGCGGCTGCCTGGTAAATTTCTGACAGCAGGCGACCAGATGTTATGGCAAATATGCGCGCCGTGTTTCGCGCAAGACGACCGGGCCATATTGATAGGCTATCAGGTCGACCGGCACCGTATAGGTAATCGAAATATCGACGTAACTCACGCCATTGCTGGCACCCCTGCTTACTGTTGGGGTTGAAACCGTGCCGTTGGTCATACCGTACAGACCATTTGTTACGATCGACTGGATCTGTGAATCTGTCATTGGCGTCGCGCCAATGTAGACGGTCGTCGCCCGCGCTGCCTTATCCACCGCATGCCTTAAGCCGGCATTCGCGAGTAGTATCAGCCCGAATTGGGCCGTTCCGTAAAATAACAGCACCACCAGCGGAATAGCTAACGCAAATTCGGTCGCTGACGCACCGGATTCATTTTTGCGAAATTTCGACATCAGCATCACTGGATCCTTACCGATGCATCGCCCACCACACGCACAAAGCCATTGGCATCGGTGGTAAGAAAATTGCCGTAGTTCACCGCAGGGCTAAATTTGCCCCTTACGCTCACCTTCACAAATCTCGCGACCTGGTCGCCATCGGTTGTGCAACTTCCGGTAAAGGTGCTTTGGACAACATTGTTGCATTCCAGCCAATAGGTGACTGTCACGTCGGACGCGTCAACATTGGCAGCCGCTGCGGCTTCTGCTTGGCTTGCTGCATAATCTGTCTTAACGCGTGAGAAAGCAGTGATCTGCTCCACGGCCCGCGCTGCGGCGGCCTCGACACGTAATTTTTCGGCAAAGGCGAGTGAGGAATCAACCGCACCTAGCAGCAACAGCAACCCGATTGGGAAAACCAGCGCCAGTTCAATGGTGCTTGTCCCGCGAGTATCGAGCCAGGCAATGTTCAAGCGTTTCATAATCTGCCACATGCCCGTCACCCGACTAGCCTGACCTGCGTACCCACAAAGGTGTCCCCACCGCCGCCAACCGGACATTCATTAGTAATAGTTGTGTTCCCTGTCACTACCACTTTACGTGAAACGATCTGGAGGCAGTCCGTTGTAAAAGTCGAGTTTCCGTTTAACGTAACTGTTTGCGACGGCATATAGATAGCACCTAGAAACGAACCCGATGCCCCGCCATTAAATACATCGTTATAGGATGCTGGCGCGTCCCGATCTTTGTAAAACAGCACATTCTTGAAAGGACCACTTGTTGGCGCCGACATGTCGATATCGGCACCACCATTCATTTTTACTTGCCCGATCGATGTACCGCCGCCGGTTAAAACGATAGTAACGCCGTGAGCGGTGATAACCGACTGCGCATTAGTTTCGAAATCCCCGCCCTTGATATAGTATGTACCAGGCTTCATTGTCAGCGTCCCGCGAACGTTGATGCCAGTAAAGCAACCAGGTTCAATGGTAAGATTCTCGCTACTACCTACAGTAAGTAAGTTTCCGGTGCACAACACGGGAAGGTCTGCGCTTGGGTCGGTCAGAGCTTCGAACGGATCCCGCTGCGGAATGGAGTATGGAATCAACTGCGTTCCACTCCCGTAATTGGGGCTTGCAGGTACATTGCCCACGGCCGCAACAGGGGATGCTGTGACATTTGTGGAACCATCCGCCGTTACAGCTGAAGGTCCTGTGGAATTCGACGCAACGCCACACCCCAGATCGACGGTAGAGTTGCCAGTGAAGACGACACCGGTACTATTTGTATCCTCCAGCGAAATAACGCAATAGTCGCCGTTATTAAGGACGGCCGCAACAGCCTCTACTTTAACAAGCGGGGGTGTTGACAAAAACATACTGGAAAATGGCAGTGCTTTACTGTAAGTTAAGATTACTTTGACAGCCCGGGTGTTACCAGCGAACGCTCCCGCGACTGGTGCGTTCTCCACAGTAATGCCGACGCCAGTAAACTCGTCCAAAGTTTTGGTCAGGTCCGCGTTAGCGTTTGAACTGACATTTTTGGACTGTGCTTTAGCGTAAGCACCGTTCAACGCCGCCGAATCGGCACTTCGCTGTAGTTGCTGCTTCGTTAGAGTCCACTGAATCGTGTCCGTCCCAAGGCCGGCCAGCCCGACAAGCAGTGGCATACAAAGACCCATTAGGATCAGCACGTTACCCTTTTCATTGGTACGTAGTTTGCGCCCAAAGTTCTTTAAATTGTACATGTTCGATACCCACGGTGTCCGAAAACTTCTGTAATTCTCTCCTTATTCTGCTGGAATTTAGTTAACGATTTCTTGTAACCGTAAGGTAAGCAAATTCTTAACATCGATTACGTCAAATATCTTAGCTCTAAAAATTGCGAAAAACTATAATATTCAATGACAAAGACAAATAGTGTTACAGTTAGCGTTCCGTCTACATTTCAACTAGCAACATGGCCGGTCTGTGATTTTTATACATGCCGAAGACTGATCATCCCCAGTGTCGGCCGGTCCGATTGAGCGCGGTCAGTTTTTGACCTGATATGTCGAACGCGGCAGAGTTGTAGATATTGACTACAACGGTTCTAATCGCTGGAACTACGAAGCCAGGTCAGTATGAGATGAAGTAGCCCGGTCTATTGAAATAGGCCGGGCTTGTTGTGGGTTTGCGTGCATCATCGTTTGTAAAATATGAGCAACTTTCCGATTTTATTCGAACTGGGATCATTCTAGGGCCAGCACTTTGCGTTCGGATCTTGTCCAGTCTGCAAAGCTTTGCCGGGCGGGGATTACGGTCAGATATGCAGACAGCCTAGCATAGACATATGCAGCGAGCAGATATCTAAGGTGTAACGAGATACTTCTCGCCCGTGCGCATGGCGCGGTAATCGATGGCTGAGTCTTTTTCGAGCATCTGTTCCAGCGTGACCTTCTGCTTGTAATGGCTGGCGAAGGTGGTTGTCAGACTGTCTAACACTCGTTTCCGCATCCGGGCCATGGTTTCCGTCCCCGCCTTTTGCAAGAACGGGAACAGAAGCCATCCCGACAGTGTGAAGCCGAAGCCATAGGACGGCGTCAGGATCGTTTTGTCAACGTCCAAGCGGCCATAGATATACATCTTCTTCGCCTGATCCGACCCGTAACGGCTGAATTCCTTCATCTTGCCAACCGCGACTTGTTCCATTGCCTTGAACGCCATATCGACAGATGTGCCGCCGCCGATAGGATCGAAGCCTAGATAAGCGCCTGTTTCGTCTATCGCAATGCGCAATTGCTTCATGAAATCATCGTCTGACGTATTCACAATATGCTTCGCGCCGAGGCCTTTTAGCAAATCTACCTGTTCCTGCTTGCGCACCACATTGACCAGCGCGATTCCGTCTTCCAGACAGACACGGTTGAGCATCTGGCCCAAGTTTGATGCCGCAGCAAAATGCAGGATAGCCTTGTGGCCTTCCATCTTTGCGGTTTCGACAAAGCCCAGTGCAGTCATCGGATTGACGAAGGCGGAGGCGCCATCTTCAGACGAAATATCCCCAAGCGGCAGGCACATGCCCGCTTCGGCAATGGAATATTGACTGAATGCGTTTCCGGGAACGCAGGCAACCCGCTGTCCGATCAGCGCCTGCGCGGCGGGATTGTCCCCTGCGGCGACCACGGTGCCCGCGCCTTCATTGCCAACGGGCATACGCTTGCCATGGCGGCCCTTGGATCCGCTGAGGAAAGGTTCGGGCATCTTGGCGACGATCTTTCCTGGCGAATAGTGCGCGTTTTCCAGATCCGCCGCGCTGAATAGGAGCGCCAGATCAGAAGGATTGATCGGCGCGGCTTCCATCCGCACCTGTACTTGCGAGCCCTTCGGTTCAGGGAAGGTCGTTTCGGCGACTTCAACCGTCAGCGTGCCATCCGGTTCTAAGGTCGTGAAAACCTGTTTTCCAACCGTACTCATAAATTTTTCTCCTCATTTATTCTTGTTCTTTGGGATAGTCGGTCGCCACAAAGTAAAGGCCGTAGAACTGTGCGTGGTCCGATAAAGAGATCCCGATGGGGGTAATTGACAGTGTTAGTGCTCACCCCAATCCCAACACCTTGCGTTCCCGCCTTATCCAGCCGCTGAAACTTGGGCGGGCATGGATAGCGGCCAGATAGTGGGTCAGCTTAGGGTAGGTTGCGGCTTTAGGAACATAGCCAGCGTGAGCAGCGTTCACGAAGGGACTGGCTACGGAAATGTCAGCTAAAGTCAGACTGTCGCCAACTAGGTAGCCAGATGGCCTGATTACGCTTTCCAGATACTCACAAACCGGCGGCATATCCGCCTCGCCTTTTGCCGCTGCCGCATCATCGCCTGGCTTACCCATAAATTTAGGCGATACAATTCGGTTGAAGAATATTGCCCCGGCTGCCGCGGTCAGTATTGAGTCAGCGAATTCATCAAACCATATAGCGCGAGCGCGGTTAGCAGGATCGGCCGGAATTAATGGCACCTCAGGATGCTTTGCATCAATGTAGGTAACGATCGCAGTTGAATCCGAGATGCTGAAATCACCATCGGTAAAACCTGGCATTTTGCGGAACGGGCTGCACGCCAGAAATTCCGGGTTCTCGTCGCCAAGGCCAATCGGTACAAGTTCCAGTGTAACACCCTTTTCTGTCGCGAAGGCAAGAACCTTGCGTACAAACGGGGAAACAGGTGCGCCGTACAAAATCATGATGCTCTCTCCGAAAATGACCTGAAGCATCCATTTTACACGGCAACGCCTACGTCAACTCAAATTATGCCGAACTCGAGCAAAGTAAACTTGGCCGGACCGGTGCTGTAAACCCCGTGGGCACGGCCGCTGGGACCTCCGAAGGCAATACCTATCTGACTGGTTTGTGCCAAAGCCTCACGAAAATATTGCCGATTGGTCGACGCCGTTTTGCCCATTACGGAAATCCAGTCTGGGTCAGATAGATTAACGACGATCTCGTGCTCTCCCCGCGATAATTGGCGCACCGACGATGCAGGAACGTACCACCGGTAGAATTCATATTGTCGCTTGGCACTCCAGTTGTCGCCGCGTCGCTGAAAGTACAGCGATACGGTGCCAACTTGGCCCGGACTTTCTTGCGGTTCAAACCGAACTCCCCGTGGTGCATCAACACGATATCGCATGACAATCTTTGACGCATTGATCAGTGGCCCTGAGTTGTAGGTAATTGCGTGAACATGGCCTGCATCACGGTTTGGGTAAGGGAATGCAAATGACCAACCGCCCTTTGCCTTGGGCGTAGGCTGCAGTGGCATTCCAACAGAGTAGTTCTGTCCCCGCACGTCAGGGCCGATACTCCAGTTGGCTGCATCCTCTACAGTTGAAGTCATCGATGCGACGCTCACCGAAGCAGCCGCAATACAGCAAACGAAACCAAACACTTTCAAATATCGCATTGTCATTCCTTCCAACTATCTTTTATCGGATGCGCAAGGTGAGGGTTTGCTGAACACAAAAGCGATCGACACCCTCATCTCGATACGAAATGCAAAAGCGGCCAACGAGCAAAGACCAGTAAGGATTTGCTGGAATATGTCGTCATCCACGAACTTATGCACCTACTCGAAGCACGCCATAGTGAGCGCTTTTTCGAACTGATTAGCCGCCACTATCCTGCCT
>JAZKGS010000062.1:0-35647 GCA_040385805.1 Pseudomonadota bacterium
AGCTTCACCGAACGCGCCGACACGCTCAAAAACTACAAGGCCGACGAATCTGCTTCAACACGCGTCGCGGTGTGGGCGTGGACGTGGGAATATGTGCAAGACCATCCGCTGGGCGGCGGCTTTGACGTATATCGACAAAACCGTATCCGTTACGATATTGCAAATTCGGGAGACGCATCGCCTGACGCCTCGGGACCAAAAGAAATCGTCGATCAGGGCCGCGCCTTTCATTCAAGCTATTTTGAAATGTTGGGCGAACAGGGCTTTCCCGGCCTTATCATCTGGCTGATCATTCACGTGGGCGGCGTGTGGCGGATGGAGGTGATCTCCAGACTATATCGCAGGCGCGGCAAGGCTGATGAGGCCTGGGTAGCCCCGCTTGCAACGGCGCTTCAGAACAGCCAGATCATTTACCTTGTCGGATCATTGTTCGTCGGCATTGCCTTTCAAACATTTTTCTACATGCTGATCGCTCTGCAAATCGGCTTGGACACTTATCTTGCCCGCAGACGCAGGGAGGCCGCTTGGCGGCCGATCGTTGCGCAACGTCCGCAAGCGGGTATTACCGCCACTTAAGGTTGTGCAGCGCTCGTATCGACCTTACACGAGGCTTATGACTGCAAAACAAGCACCCGCACTCCAACGTATCGCACCCGAAGCCATTGGCCCACGCCTCCAATCCTATTGGGACACCCTGTCGATTTGGGTGCAAGATAATTATGTCGAACTTGGGATGGCCATTGTCGCGGCAATCATCGTCTTTCTTGCGCTTAGCTGGCTAAAACGCATTGCATCAAACATCGCGCACGCAAGCGAGCATCGCGCGCATCTCAAATCGATTATCGCCCGCACTTTGGCGCGCACGAGCAAGTTTTTCCGCATCATGGTGTCAATCGAGCTGGTCAACCAGATCGCAAATGCACCTGCGGCACTCGCCGATTTCATCGACATATTGTTCACCATTGCGATTGTTATTCAGGTCGCGATCTGGCTGCGCGAAATCATCTTGGGGCTGATTGAGCGACGCGCTGGCGAAGGGATTCATGAACATGATACCTTGCAAAGCGCGATGGTCCTCATCCGGCTGCTCGTCAGCTTTGCCCTGTTTGCTGTCGCCGCAATTGTGGTGCTCGACAATCTGGGCGTGAATGTCACTGGCCTGGTTGCCGGGCTTGGCGTTGGCGGCATCGCCATTGGTCTTGCCGCACAAGGCATATTCTCCGACCTGTTTGCCGCGATCTCGATCATTTTCGACAAGCCATTCCGGCGCGGGGATACAGTGTCCTATGACAACACGACCGCCCGGGTTGAGGTCATCGGTATGAAAAGCACACGACTACGCGCGCTGACGGGTGAAGAGAAGATTATCTCGAACAGCAAATTGCTGGAGAAGGAAATCACCAACAACACGCTGACCTTGTATCGGCGGGTCACCTTTGTGCTCACGCTTGTATATCAAACACCGCCCGCCCTTCTGCAACGCGTACCCGACATTTTGCGCGACGCGGTTGAAGCCAACGGCGCGCAATTCATCCGTGCCGGCTTCAACAATTTTGCCGCAAGCTCGCTCGATTTCCATCTGGTTTTCGACATTGAAAGTGATGATGTCGAAGACATGTTTCAGGCTCGGCATTCGATTGGCATTGCCATCATCGACAGCTTTGCGCGCGAGGGAATATCCTTTGCCTATCCCACGCAAACAACGTTCACCGCCGCGCCGGATGGTGAGATGGTAATGCCCTACGCGACGCCATCTTCACCCACAGCAACGCGCAGCAAAAGCTGATTCGCAGCTTGCCCGCACAAGGGCCGCAAGCATGCCGTAACGGCAAACAGCCGGGGCTTGTAATGCGCGTTTGAAACCGCCACGATGCACAAAAATTAGGATGCAGGAGAGAGCATATGACCGCAATTACACCCGCCGAACTCGCGACGAAGGTTGGCGAAAATATTGGCGTTTCCGAATGGATTTTAGTTGATCAGGACATGATCAACAAATTCGCGGATGCAACAGGCGACCACCAGTTCATCCACATCAACGAAGAAATGGCCAAGCAAACGCCGTTTGGCGGCACCATTGCCCACGGCTTTCTTACCTTGTCGCTGTTCCCGGTGATGAGCGCCAAGTCTGATTGCCCAAAGGTCGCAGGCGTCAAAATGGGCGTCAATTATGGCGGCAACAAAACCCGTTTCCTCGCCCCTGTCCGTTCGGGCAAGCGCGTGCGCGGCCATTTCAAGTTGCTTGAGCTTGCCGAAAAGCGCCCTGGCCAGTGGCAGCAAACGCTTGAGTTCACCGTCGAGATCGAGGGCGAGGAAAAGCCAGCACTTCAGGCTGAATGGATCAGCCAGTTTTTCGTTTAATTTTCACTTCAAGGAACCATTCCCATGCGTGACGCAGTAATCGTATCCACCGCCCGTACCGCCATCGGCAAAGCCTATCGCGGCGGGTTCAACGCAACGCTCGGGCCAACGCTTGGCAGCTATTCACTGAAGGCCGCGGTTGAGCGCGCCGGTATCGAAGGCGGCGAAATTGACGATGTCCTCTGGGGCTCCGCGCTTCAGCAGGGCACACAAGGCGGCAACCTTGCACGCCAGGTTGCGTTGCGCGCTGGCCTGCCCGTATCGGTGTCCGGCATGACGATGGACCGCCAATGTTCGTCGGGTCTGATGTCGATTGCGACCGCGGCAAAGCAGATCATTGTCGACAATGTCGATGTCATGGCCGCCGGCGGACAAGAGTCCATCTCGCTGGTGCAGACCAAGGAAATGCGCGTTCAGCCTGACCGTGAACTGGTGGAAATGCACAATGCAATTTACATGCCGATGCTGCAGACTGCCGAAGTCGTTGCCAAGCGTTACAATATCGGTCGCGACGCAATGGACGAATATGCCCTGCAATCGCAGCAGCGCACAGCCGCAGCGCAAGCGGCTGGCTATTTCGACGCCGAAATCGTTCCAGTGACCACGATCATGAATGTCGTGAACAAGGAAACGGGCGAAGTCAGCCAGAAAGAAGTGACCATTGCCAAGGACGAAGGCAATCGCGCCGATACGCAGCTATCTGGCCTGCAAGCGCTTCAACCAGTGCTTGGCCCTGACATGACCATCACCGCAGGTAACGCAAGCCAGCTTTCCGACGGTTCGTCAGCCTCCATCCTGATGGAAGCGAAATTGGCGGAGAAAAAGGGTCTGAACCCGCTTGGCCGTTATGTCGGCATGGCGGTCGCAGGCACGGAGCCTGACGAAATGGGCATTGGTCCAGTATTCGCCATCCCCAAATTGCTGCAGCGTTTCGGCCTCAAGATGGACGATATCGGCATCTGGGAATTGAACGAAGCCTTTGCTGTTCAAGTCCTATACTGCCGTGACAAATTGGGCATTCCCAACGAGCTGCTGAACGTCAATGGCGGGTCGATTTCGGTTGGCCATCCTTACGGCATGACGGGCGCACGCTGCACTGGCCACGCCTTGATCGAAGGCAAGCGTCGCGGCGCGAAATATGGCGTTGTCACGATGTGCGTCGGCGGCGGCATGGGCGCAGCTGGCCTCTTCGAAATCTTTTAATCGCAAATCAGGAGCAGCCTCATGTCAGCCATTGGTGTTATCGCGACGTTGACCGTCGCCGAAGGCAAGAACGAAGATTTTGAGGCTGTTTTTGCAGAACTCGCTGCGGCAGTTCGGGCCAACGAACCGGGGAACGTATTTTATACGCTCACCCGGTCGCGGGCGAACCCGCAGGTTTACAAAGTGCTTGAGCAATATGTCGACCAAGACGCGCTCACGGCACATGGTGCCAGCGACTATTTTAAAGCGGCCGGCCCAAAGCTTGGACCATGCCTCGCTGGTGCGCCGGATATTGAGTATCTCGACGCCGTCTAAGGCGCGAATGCCACAATAAGTCAGCACCGGCTGGAACACGCTTGGATATCGCTTGTTTCCTCACTTCAACAAGGAGTGACACAATGACAAGTGAAACCGAGATCAAGGAAAAGTTCTGGAAGTCCCTGAAGTCGGACATGACCATGTTTTTGGGGCTGGCCGAAGGCGAAGATGGCCATGCACGCCCAATGACAGCGCAGTTGGAAGATGACGGTTTCCAAGACGGCCAATATGAAGGCCCGATCTGGTTTTTCACCTCCCGCTCAAGCAATCTTTACCAGGAAATTGGCTCTGGTGGCCGCGCGATGGCGCATTTCGTCTCCAAAGGACATGACATCTGGGCCACCGTGCACGGCAATTTATCGCAATCCACGGATCAGGCAACCATTGACCGTTTGTGGAACCGTTTTGTCGCCGCTTGGTATGAAGGCGGGAAGGATGACCCGGAAGTCGCGCTCATTCGCCTTGACCCCGAAAATGCCGAGATTTGGATCGATGCGTCCAGCATGGTTGCGGGTATCAAGATGCTGATGGGTATCGACCCGAAGCAGGATTACAAAGACAAGGTCGCGCACGTTACCTTATAAGCGTTTAGGCCGGGGACAGGTGTCCGTTTGCAAAGACGAACCCGCCCGGCCGATCGTTCCGCAACAACGCTGGCCCGTCGAGGTCAACCCAGGAAGCAGTTTGCGCCACCAGGAAGGCCGCGTGAATGGCAAGGCTGGTCGACAGCATACAACCGACCATGATATCCATCTTAGCGCTCTGAGCGGCCTTACTGAGCGCCAGAGCCTCAGTCAGACCACCTGCCTTATCCAGCTTAATATTCACGCCTTGGTATAGGCTAGCTAGCCGAGGCACATCCGCCGCGATGTGGCAGCTTTCGTCTGCAAAAATGGGGAGCGGAGCGGATATGTCAGCAAGTGCAGCGTCTTGTCCTGCGGGCAAGGGTTGCTCAATCATCGCGACGCCAAGGTTTTTTAAGGCACCGGCCTCGGCAACAATATCAATCGCCGCCCAGCTTTCATTGGCGTCCACAATTATTCGCGCCTTTGGTGCACCAGCGCGAACTGCAGCAACGCGTTCGCGATCGGCCTCACCGTTCAATTTCAGCTTCAGCAGGACATAGTTTTTACTTGCCGCGCTTCGCGCGTCGGCATGCATGGCATCGGGCGACCCCAAGGATATCGTGAAGGCCGTCTCCAACGGCACAGGCGGCGATGACATGCCGAGCAATTGCCAAAGCGCCTGTCCGGCCTGCTTGGCCTCCAAATCCCACAACGCACAATCCAGCGCATTGCGCGCCGCGCCGGGGCCAAGACGGGATTGCAACATCGCGCGCGCTACAGGGACCGGGTGGCCAACAAGTTCGTCTGTGATGCGCTCGACTTGGCCGAGGCATTTTTCAGCGGTCTCTCCGGCATAATAAATTGCGGTGCCCTCGCCATAGCCAATTTGCGTGCCATCGCTGACCGCGACCACAAGCAAATCAACAAACTTCTTGGCACCGCGCGCGATGGTAAAATGGCCGTCTACGGGCCAGCGTTCGACAACTGCGCTAATGTGCAAGGTCATCGCTCGAGGACCGCAGGAAACCGTGCGCCGCCAAAACCCATTAAGCAGGGTCCGTTAACGGCGGACATTGGGCCGCTCAATTATGGCTGGAGATCCAGTCTTCAACAACTGGCGCAATTTTCTCGCGCCATTTGCTGCCGTTAAAAATGCCATAATGCCCAACTTCTGGTGCCATATGATATTTCTTGAACGCCTCAGGCAATCCAGTCGCAATGTTCAATGCAGCCTTGGTCTGGCCCAAACCGCTAATATCATCGCGCTCACCTTCAATGGCGAGCAAGCCAATGTCGGTGATGGCAGCCGGGTTAACCAGCTTGCCGCGATAGTTGAATTCGCCCTTAGGCAACAAATGCCGTTGGAACACGGTGTCTACGGTCTGCAAGTAGAATTCCGCAGTCATGTCGCACACCGCGCGATATTCGTCGTAAAATTCCTTGTGCCGATCCGCGCCCTCACCGTCGCCTTTGACGAGGTCGGAGAACATCGACCAATGGCTGATCATATGATTGCCAAGGTTCATCGACATAAAGCCCGAAAGCTGCAGGAAGCCCGGATATACGCGGCGGCCAGAACCTTTGTAATAAGCTGGCACCGTCGCGATCACATTTTGCACGAACCATTCATGCGGACGTTGCGTCGCGTGGTTGTTCACCGCTGTCGGCTCTTCACGTGTATCGATTGGGCCGCCCATCATCGTCAAAGTGCGCGGGCGGAGCGGATGCTCCTTCGCGGCCATCACCGCTGCGGCGGCATAAGCCGGAACCGATGGCTGGCAGACCGCAAGCATGTGCGCGCCGCGACCGCCTGCGTCCGGGCCCAGAAATTCGAGCCATTCGATGAGGTAATCGATATAGGTTTCCAGGTCGAAACCGCCGCCGGTCAACGGCACGTCGCGCGCGTCTTTCCAGTCGGTGATGTAAACATCATGCGTGACCATCATCCGCTCAACCGTGCCGCGCAGCAGTGTCGCAAAATGGCCGGACATTGGCGCACAGATAAGAAGCCGCGGCTTTTCGCTGCTGCCTTCATAAACGAAGCGCTTGAGTTGCCCAAAGGGCTTGCGGGCAAGATTTTCTTCCTGAACCACCAAGGTTTTGCCGTCGATGATGACTTCATTAAGGCCAAACGCCGGCTTCCCGCGTGGCAGAACCGAGTGGGCAAAAACCTCAAGCGCGGAGGCGGCAACCGGGGCCATACCGCCATAGTTGAACGGTGAAGGCAGCGTGCTGAGCCATTCCGCCTGTTTCTGAGCAACCCAGCCTGCACCCGCAAGCCAGCCACGTTGAAGATCATATCCGGTGTAGAGCATATTAAAGCCTTTGATATTCGCGACGGCAGATTTCTGCCACAGTTGTATGTGGCTTTACGCATTTATTGTGCATTGCACCATAGGAAAAGCACCTGCCCGATCCGTGGCGGATTGTTACCGCTACTGCGCACTGCTAGGCGAGCGCCATGACAAACGATATTACCGACGTTCAGACCGTAAATGCTCCCGAGACACCGGAAGCGGTTCCGGCCAAGCCAAAGCTAAATTTTGGCAGTTTGCGGATGATCGGACATTTTACGATCCGCTATCCTCGTCAAATCACTTACGCGCTACTGGCGCTGGTCGCGGCAGCGGCGTCTACACTTGCAATTCCTTATGGCCTGCGCCTGATTATCGACGAAGGCTTTGTCAAAAACGGCGGTGATCCGGCCCCCTATTTCTATTTGCTGTTGGGCATCGTTGTCATCATCGGCGTGTCGACGGCATTCCGGTTTTACTTTGTCAGCTGGTTGGGCGAACGCGTCGTTGGTGACATCCGCGTCGCCGTGCAGCAAAATTTGTTGCGCTTGGCGCCGCGCTTTTTTGAAGAAAACCGTCCCGGCGAAATCGCCAGCCGGATGACCGCGGATACCGCCATCATCGAACAAATTGTTGGCACCACCGTGTCGGTCGCGCTCCGCAATATTTTTATCGGCGTAGGCGGCGTGACCTTGCTATTCGGCCTCGCGCCTAGCCTCACTATCTGGCTGCTCGCGGGCATTCCCGTAGTTGTGTTGCCTATCGTGTTTCTTGGCCGGCGCCTAGAAAAGGCCTCGCGCACCAGCCAAGACAATGTCGCAAGCGTTGGCACGATCATTTCAGAAGCACTTGGCGCGATCAAAATCGTGCAAGCCTTTGGTCAGGAAAGCCGCGAAGGCGTTCGCTTTGCTGACGCGGTTGAGGGCACGTTTAATGCTGCCAAAAAGCGTATTCGCCTCCGCGCATTTCTAACTGCTCTCGTGATGGCTTTAATTTTTGGCGGCATCACGATGCTCGTTTGGGAAGGCACCGACCAAGTTAAGGACGGCGTCATATCTTCCGGCACATTGTTTGCGGTTGTATTATACGGCGCACTTGTTGCCGGATCATTCGGCGCCTTGACCGAAGTATATGGCGACCTGGTTCGCGCATCAGGCGCGGCATCGCGCTTGGCCGAACTGCTCAATGAAGTGCCGGAAATCGCACCACCCGTCAGCCCAGTGATCATGCCACCAGCGCGTGGCCAGTTGGAGTTCCAGCACGTCCGTTTCCGCTACCCCACGCGTCCAGAAGTTGCCGCGCTGGACGATTTCAGCCTGAAGGTATCGCCGGGCGAGACGGTTGCTGTCGTGGGGCCATCGGGCGCCGGGAAATCAACGTTATTCCAACTGGCGGAGCGTTTCTACGACCCTGAACTTGGCACCGTCCGTATTGACGGTGTTGCGCTGACCAGTGCAGACCCTGCCGAATTCCGGCAACGCATCTCATTAGTGCCGCAAGACACCGTTTTGTTTGCAGCGTCAGCGCGCGACAATCTGCGTTATGGTCAATGGGACGCGACCGACGAAGCGATCTGGGCGGCAGCGGAAAAGGCAAACGCGGCTGGTTTCCTGCGCGAGTTGCCAGAGGGCCTCGAAACCTATCTTGGCGAAGGCGGTGCGCGACTGTCCGGTGGTCAACGCCAGCGCCTGGCAATCGCGCGCGCCTTGCTGCGCGACTCGCCGATCCTGTTGCTTGATGAAGCAACGAGCGCATTGGACGCCGAAAGCGAAAAGCTGGTTCAAGATGCGCTTGAACGGTTAATGGTGGGTCGCACCACAATCGTGATTGCGCACAGGTTAGCGACCGTGCGCTCTGCCGACCGTATCATTGTGATGGATCAGGGTAGGATTGTTGAAGAAGGTGACCACGTAACCTTAAGCGCGGCAGGAGGATTATATGCCCGCCTCGCAAGCTTGCAGTTTGACGCTTAAAAAGACGAAAGTAACCGTTCCCGCATAATACGCGGCTCAGACACCGGAGTAGCTCTCTTGCGGATCTGACTGCTGAAACGTTGAAGCCGACTATAAAGCTCTTCACTTGCAGCAATCAGCGCCCGCGCCTCCGGCGGAAACCGTTCAACATGCGCGAGATCACTCGCGGGTGCGTATCCAAGGTCCTTGGCGTCACTGTCTGCAACTTCTTCGGAAATTTCGCCTGCGCGCAGTGCCTTCTGGTTCAGAAGCCATGCTATGCTGTGCATGAGTCTCGTCGTTACCTTTAGCGATTCGCATGAAAACGCCACCGAGATTTCCGGCGAGAGCAAGCCGGCCGACTGGCTCCGGTCAAAACAATAACGCGCCTCGTCCGCCAGCACCATCGCTTCGGTGTAAAGCGAATCAAGCAATAGAGGGGTCAGTTCTAAGCGCGTGTTTTCCATATGTTTCTATGACATGACAAGCCGCAAGATGTTAGCATAAAAAATCGAATCACGGTCATAAATGCCGATTGTGCCACGATGGAACGGTGCTCAAGCAAATGTAAACTTTGTTTCGAAGCGATCCATTCACCTAAGCAATGATGTCAGGGACCAATTGGTCTTCAAGGCGCATGATGCGGTCTTTCAAAATCAACTTTTTCTTTTTGAGTCGGGCGATCTGAAGTTGGTCCACCAAAGTCTGCGCCGTGAGCGCACGGATGGCGTCATCGAGATCGCGATGCTCAATCTTCAATTGTTCAAGCTGTTGCTGATATCCGTCGTCGTTCATACGCCGTTCTAAACAGACTGCGGCAAACAAGTCATCGTTAAAAAACGGGCGCTTGGCCGGGAGTGGGTTTTGATGTGCGCTGGGCCGATCAATATCCTCAAGACTCTGGTGACAATTCGTGATTTACTCTGCGATTGAGGTCGTCGAGTCTCATACTGAAGGAGAATGATGTGAATAATAATCATCTGTCCGCGCTTCGTAATAAGCATGCCGAACTTGAACAAAAATTAGAGCGCGAAGAAAACAGACCTTTTCCTGACACCAAAACCATCCTTGATCTCAAAAAACAGAAATTGCAGCTGAAAGACGTTCTCGTTCATGAGTCTGCCTTAACTGGCTGACTACGAATAATTTCAAGCAGGGTATCGCTTGCCTTAAATGTCTCTGCTAGGTGCAGTTTATGGAAAGCGCTACCCGTTCAGCCCGTAATATCCTGACTGGTCTTCACGAGGTGATGGCCTCCAAAAACCACGCGCAGGGCAAGTTGAACCATGTGGTCAACATCATCGGTGAGGCGCTGTCGAGCGAAGTGTGCTCGATTTACTTGCTGCGTGATGGCGCACTTGAGTTGTTCGCCACGCGCGGGTTGAATCAGGCCGCCGTGCACATCACGCGGCTGGGGCTTGGCGAAGGCCTTGTCGGCACCATCGCCGAAAACGTCGAAACGCTGAACCTGGATGAAGCCGCAGCGCACCCCAATTTCCGGTATGTGCCCGAAACCGGGGAAGAACGCTTTCACAGCTTTGCCGGCGTCCCAATCGTCCGGTCCGAACGCGCAGTTGGCGTGCTCGCGGTCCAGCATGTCGAACCGCGCAAATATGAAGAGGTCGAAATTGAGGCGTTGCAGACCGTGGCCATGGTGCTCTCCGAGCTCATCGCCAACGCCGACTTGATTGACGAGCCAAGCGCCCGTGGCGGCAATGAAACGGGTACTATCAGCCTGACCGGCCTGCCGCTTGTTAAGGGCGCCGCCGCCGGTGTTGCCATTTTCCACCAACCAAATGTGCGCATTGAACATACCGTTGCCGAGGACACGGAGGCCGAGCGCCAGCGCGTTTATTCCGCCTTCGACAAAATGCGCGAGCAGATCGACCGCATGGCGAGCCAGATTGATTTTGGCACCGGCGGCGAACATGAAGAAGTCATCGCAACCTACAAGATGTTCGCTTACGACGAAGGCTGGAGCCGCCGGATCAATGAGGCGATCGACAGCGGTCTGACCGCCGAGGCCGCAATTGAACGCGTACAGCAACGCACGCGTATGCGTATGCGGCAGATCGACGACGCGTTACTTGCGGATCGCATGCACGATCTGGAAGACCTTTCGAACCGGTTGCTGCGTATTGTGTCGGGCCAGATGAGCACCGCGGCGCAACTTGGGTTGAAAAAGGACTCGATCCTGATTGCCCGCAATTTGGGCCCTGCCGAATTATTGGAATATGATAAAAGACGCCTGCGCGGCGTCGTTCTCGAAGAGGGCTCGCTCACCGCGCATGTTGTGATTGTCGCGCGCGCCATGGGCATTCCGGTGTTGGGCCGCGTGCGCGGTATTCGTCACAAGGTGCGCGATGGCGATATGCTGTTGCTTAACGCCGACGACAAAAGTGTAATCGTGCGGCCGTCTTCTGCTGCAGAAGAAATTTTCCAGCACGACCTGGTCGACCGGCAGAAGAAAAAAGCCCGCTATGCCGCGATGCGCGACGAGGCCTCCGTTACGAAAGACGGGGTGCCGGTCACGCTGATGATCAACGCTGGCTTGCGCGATGACATGTCGGCTTTGGCGACTACGGGCGCCGAAGGCGTTGGCCTGTTCCGGACCGAATTTCAGTTCCTGATTTCCGCCACCTTGCCACAACGCGAGCGGCAGCAAAGATTTTATCGCGATGTCCTGGATGCCGCAGGCGATAAGCCAGTCATTTTCCGTACGCTCGATATCGGCGGAGACAAGGCGCTGCCTTATCTTAAGGATGAAACCAGCGAGGAAGAAAACCCCGCGCTTGGCTGGCGCGCGCTTCGGCTATCGCTCGATCACGCAGGACTTATGAAAGCGCAGGCACGCGCGTTGATTGAGGCGGCGGCGGGCCGAACGTTGAATGTCATGTTCCCGATGGTGTCCGAGCCATGGGAGTTTGACGCGGCAAAGGCGATTTTCGACGGGCAGATTGAATTTCTGGGTCGACAGAAAAAAGTGTTGCCCAACAAAATCCGTTATGGGGCGATGCTCGAAGTGCCGGCGCTGGCTGAAACGCTCGACATATTGCTGCCCAAGATTAATTTCTTGTCGATTGGCACCAACGACCTAACGCAGTTTCTGTTTGCAGCCGATCGTGCAGACCCCAGGTTGGCCGAACGCTACGACTGGCTTAGCCCGGCCATCCTGCGCTTCATTCGGCGTGTGGTTAAGGCAACCGAGGGCCATGATGTGGATGTCGCAGTATGCGGTGAAATGGGCGGCCGGACGCTTGAGGCACTTGCGCTTATCGGCATAGGCATTCACCGGCTGTCGATCACACCGGCTGCCGTTGGGCCCATCAAGGCGATGATCCGATCAACCAAATATGCTGATGTACGTGCAATGATGGATGAAGTGTTGAACAGTCCAACGGAGAATTTGCGTGAAACGTTGACAGCGTGGGCGGCCGGTCAAGGTATCGAAACCGGCTAAAAACCTTGGTTTTAAATGACGAAACGCCGCAATCAACGTTGACATTAGTTATAAGATGCTCATTATTCACGTGACTGCACACAGAGGCGGGGAATCGGGTCGTGGAGAATGCAGTGGACGAAATTCCCCCTGTGGAAGTAACGCCTCAGACTGTAGGCGAACAACTCAGAACCGCACGCGAGCGGCTGGGCATGAGTCTTGCGGACCTTGGTTCAAAGACGCGCGTACCTATCCGTCATCTTGAATCCATCGAACGGTCGGAATTTGGTGCTTTGCCAGGGCAGACATATACCGTCGGATTTGTGCGCTCTTATGCCCGCGCCGTTAATTGCGATGAAATTGCGATCGTGAATGCGTTACGCGTGGAATTGTTGCACAGCGGGCATGAAGGTTATCAAGCACCCCTCCAAAATTATGAGCCAACCGACCCGGCACGGGTTCCTCCAAAATCCTTGGCTTGGACTGCTGCTGCCATCGCAGCGTTCCTTCTTGCGGCTTATCTGATTTTTAGAAGCCTTACATTAGCACCCGTTGTGACCGCCCCGCAAACTTCGGAGCAGCAGTCAAAAGCCAAGGTTGCAACAACGTTGGAAGGTGCGGCGACCGCGAGCGCCAACCTGCCAGTCGTTTTAACTGCCACTGACAATGTATGGATCAAGGTCTATGATGCCGACCAAAAAAGGCTGTTCGAACAAGAAATGGTGGCGGGCGACCGCTTCACTGTGCCGCAAGATGCCAATAAGCCGATGATCGTTACCGGACGACCGCAGGCGCTGGACATCACCGTTGGTGGAAAACCCGTGCCACAACTTGGCGCGCCCGACAAAACCGTCGCCGACGTCGGCATCAGTGCACAGGATCTGCTCGCCCGTCCGCCTGTTGCGGCCAGTTCGAATAGCTGAGGTCCGTTGTTACGACCCGAATTTCCGATAAATTTCAATTTGTTTACACCGAAATGAAGCGATGGGTCTTTATCGCAGGGTTTCAGTAAGCTATACGCCGTTGACGCTTAGTAAAGGGAAGTAACCCAATGAATTTTCGGCTCGCCATCATTAGCAGCGTAGCAATCGCAGTTTGCGCGCCCGCAATTGCGCAGGATGCAAATATCGACGGCCGCGTCGGAAAGCTTGAAAAGGAAATGCGCGCGGTTCAGCGGCAGGTTTTCCCCAATGGCGCTGGCAAATTTTTGGAGCCTGATATCCAATCGCCAACAGCGCCGAAGACGCAGACAAGCTCCACCACTGCAACAGTTGACCTTACAGCGCGTGTAGATGCGTTGGAGTCGCAGCTTGCAACGCTTACGGGACAGGTGGAAATGCAAGGTAACAACATGCGTGGACTGGAAGGTCGCTTGAAAGCCATTGAAACACAAATGGCGGCGCGGCAGGTTGCGCCCACGGAAGCGCTTGTGCCAACAGCAACGCCAACCGCCGCAGCGACCACTCCAAAGCCAAAGCCGGTCGCAGCAGCTGCCAAGCCCGCATCAACCGGTAAACCAAATCCAGCGCGTGTTGCGGCGGTAGCCGCTATCGAACGCCCCGCCACGGGCGATGGATTTGAAGATGGCTACAACTATGGATACCGTTTGTGGGAAGCCAAATTCTATCCTGAATCGCAAGCAACGCTTGAAGAAACCGTAGCCAAATATCCGAAACATAAACGCGCCAGCTTTGCGCGCAACTTGCTTGGCCGCGCCTGGTTAGACGACAAAAAACCGGCCACTGCCGTTAAAGTGTTCTATGACAATTATAAGGCCGACCCACGCGGCGAACGCGCGCCTGACAGCCTGTTTTTCTTGGGCTCAGCACTGACTGATCTGGGGAAAGCTGCTGAGGCATGCGAAGCATTTGGCGAGTTGGCAAAGGCCTATCCTGATGCAGCGACGGGTCGCTTGGCCGAGCGGCTCACATCCGGCAAAACACGGGCGAAGTGCAAGTAACGCTCGATCCGGTCATTCTCGACCGTTTTGGTGCTGCGCTTGATAAGCTGCATTTCACCGATGATCATCGATTATTATGTGCCGTGTCGGGAGGCCCCGATAGCCTGGCACTTTTGCTGCTAGCACAGCAGGTTTTACCCGACAGAATAGTGGCCGCAACGGTTGACCATCAGTTGCGGGCTGGGTCGGCCAATGAAGCACAATATGTTGCGCAGCTCTGCCATGATCGCGCTGTGCCGCATGTCATTTTAAGTCCTGATGTGGCCATCAGTGGCAATATCCAGTCGTCCGCTCGTGCCGCACGTTATGCCTTGCTTGGCCGCGCGGCCGATGCACAGAACTGCACGCACATTGCGACAGCGCATCATGCCGATGATCAGTTGGAAACGGTGCTCATGCGGCTGGCGAGAGGAAGCGGTATTGACGGGCTATCGGGCATTCGCGCACATAACGGCCGGGTCGTGCGGCCGCTCTTGGACTTCACAAAAACTGAACTGATTGAGATCTGCGCCAGAGCCGGCATTCAACCCGTCGACGATCCCAGCAATGCAAATAGCAATTTTGACCGCGTCGCGATGCGGGACTGGCTGGCCAGCACGCAGCATCCGTTCCAGGCCGGAAGGGCTACACGGACCGCAAGTGCCTTAGCCGAAGCATCAGATGCGCTGGCCTGGGTGACAGAAACACTTGCTGGGCAACGGATTGTGCAAGAAAGTGGCGTGGTCAACTGCGACGCAAGCGACATTCCTAACGAGCTGCAACGGCGTCTTTTACTACGCAGCCTTATGCTGCTCGATCCAGATCTGGTGGCCCGTGGTGACGCGATTGACCGTTTGTTAGTGGAACTCTCCAACGCACATACTGCCATGATTGGTAATATCAAATGCGTCGGCGGGAAAACTTGGCGATTTTCCCAAGCGCCGCCGCGGCGCGTCTGAGAAAAAACAGCCTGCAATTTTGCCAATCCCTATATTGTCATTCACACATTCGCCCCTACATTAGCTCTGTATCCCTGCGCATTTGGCGCGGGCTCAACGCAAGGCAGTTATGATGAACGACGAACAGGAACCCAAGAGCAACCCGATGCTGCGAAATATGGCCATTTGGTCAGCAATCATTGTGGCGCTTTTGCTTGTAGCCTCGATATTTAGCGGTTCTTCTGAAACCACTAAGGGCATCAGCTACTCGTCGTTCCGCGATAAGGTCGAGGCGGGCGAAGTCAAATCCGTTGCCATCGCGCCGGAGCGTATCAGCGGCAAGCTACAGAATGACGAAACGTTCGTCACGGTGCCGATCCCTGGCGATTCGAGCCTGTATCCTTTGCTCAATGAAAAGGGTGTGGACGTTCAAGGCAAGGCCGAAGAACAGCCCAGCCTCCTTCTCATTCTTGTATATCAGGCGCTGCCGTTCCTGCTCATCTTAGGCATCGCATTCTTCGTCCTACGCCAAATGCAAAAAGGCGGGGGCGCTGGCGGGGCCATGGGCTTTGGCAAGTCGAAGGCGAAGTTGCTGACCGAGAAGCACGGCAAGGTAACCTTTGAAGACGTCGCCGGCATTGATGAAGCGCGTGAAGAGCTTCAGGAAATCGTCGAGTTCTTGAGAGACCCGCACAAGTTCAGCCGCCTTGGTGGTAAGATTCCCAAGGGCGCATTGCTCGTGGGTTCGCCAGGTACTGGCAAAACCTTGCTTGCCCGCGCGATCGCCGGCGAGGCTGGCGTGCCGTTCTTCTCGATTTCCGGTTCTGACTTCGTTGAAATGTTTGTCGGCGTTGGCGCAAGCCGCGTGCGCGACATGTTTGAACAAGCGAAGAAAAACGCGCCATGCATCGTCTTCATTGACGAAATCGATGCCGTAGGCCGTAGCCGTGGCGCTGGTCTTGGAAACCAGAATGACGAGCGCGAACAGACGCTGAACCAGTTGCTCGTCGAAATGGACGGTTTTGAAGCCAATGAAGGCATCATCATCGTTGCCGCGACCAACCGCCCTGATGTCCTTGATCCGGCCCTGCTGCGTCCCGGCCGCTTCGACCGTCAGGTTGTGGTGCCACGACCCGACATTGATGGCCGCGTGAAGATCCTCGAAGTCCACATGAAGAAAGTGCCTTTGGCACCCGACGTCGATGGCCGCGTTATCGCCCGCGGAACGCCAGGTTTCTCGGGCGCCGACCTTGCGAACCTTGTGAACGAAGCAGCACTGCTTGCCGCCCGGCGGGGCAAGCGCTTGGTCGCGATGCAAGAGTTCGAGGACGCCAAGGATAAGGTGATGATGGGCACCGAGCGCAAGTCCATGGTCATGACTGAAGATGAAAAGAAAATGACTGCCTATCATGAGGCTGGCCACGCAATCGTCTCGATCCATGAGGCCGCATCAGACCCGATCCATAAGGCGACCATCATTCCACGTGGCCGTGCCTTGGGTATGGTCATGCGTTTGCCTGAGCGAGACAATTACAGCTATCACCGTGACAAAATGCATGCAAACCTGTCGGTTTCGATGGGTGGCCGTGTGGCGGAAGAATTGATCTTCGGCTATGACAAGGTCAGTTCAGGTGCATCCAGCGACATACAATATGCAACCAGCCTTGCACGCGATATGGTCACGCAATGGGGCATGTCGGACGCCATGGGCCCGCTGCAATATGAAGAACGTCAGGACGGTTATCTTGGCTATGGCATGTCGCAACGTTCGGCCATGTCGGATGAAACGGCACAGAAGATTGATGCTGAAATCCGTAAGCTGGTCGAGGGTGGACATCAGCGTGCAACCGAACTGCTGACAACGCATAATGATCAACTGCATCTGTTGGCCAACGCGCTTCTGGAATTTGAAACACTCTCGGGCGATGAAATCAACCAGTTGCTCGAAACGGGCAAGTTTGAACGTGATGATGGCAAGGTAGTCAAGCCATCGTCGATTCCAACGGTCGGCACAGCCATACCCAAGGCAGGACGCGGCAAAACTGCGCCAGTCGGAGGCGCGACGCCACAAGGCGCCTAGTTTTCTGCTATTATTTGCGGCCTCAACGTTATACTCCGAAGTGGGAGAGAGTTGAGGTCGCAAAAATATGAAATATGCTGTGCTTGTGGCCAGCGGTGCTCTTTTATGCGCCGTCCCTGCAAACGCCATGGACGCTGAAACCTTTTTTGTAAAAGCCATCGCTTTGCAGAAAAGGGGCATGGGCGCGGTGTTCGCGAAAGATCTAAAACCCATGATCCGACTCTTCGAAGCGGCTGCAGAATCGGTGAAAGCTGAAAATGAAGCCGCGCGGGCGGCTGGAACGCCATTATTTTGTGCCCCCAAAAAATATCGGCTGTCTGCCGACCAGTTTATTGGTGAATTCAGCAAAATTCCCAAGGTCCGCCGACAGACGCAAACCGTCCGCGAAGCTTGGCGCGAAATAGTCATCCGCCGATTTCCCTGCTAGTCTCTCACTAATGTGAGGAGCAGGCAGTATGCCCATTTATTGCGATGAGTCAGGTGGTGTCGGACGCGGGGTCATGACCTTGGCGGCCATATCGATTGACGCGGCTGTCGCAGACGCTGTCGTTACGCGCTTCCGTGAAATTACAGGGCTGATGGGTGAACTGAAGGGTAGCAGGATTGATTTGGCGGAACGCGGATTATTGTTTGAACTGCTTGGTCAAAAACCTTGGACTGCGACCATCAGCGTTGCGATTTCCGCGCTGACCCCCGATCCTGGTCAAGACCGGGGATCCCACGACACCGACATATATGCACAGCTGTTGGAGGATGCCTTGACGAGCATGATTCCGTTTACTGAAGACTGCGTTCAGGTTGTCATCGACGACGGTCGTTATGGACCAGAGACTCTTGCCCTCATTCGTAAAGATATTGCAGACTTCATTGGTCCCTGCGGCACCGCGTCACTTGATCTCAGCCACCGGTTATCGGGGCTTCAAATTGCGGATGTCATAGCAAACACATTTTTCAACCGCGCGATGGCAACAGAACGCCAGGGACGCATGGCAGCCATCGTCGCGCCGTTTCTGGAAAGCGGTAAAATCAAACTGCGGGTTTTGTCACGTGACGCCAAGAGTAACGACGAGAGCAGCAAATAAGGTCAGCGCCGTCATCGCGAATACGGACAACAGGCACATGCGCCAAAACGCGCCGAAACGCGTGGTATGATATGCATGATGTAAATGTCGGTACATGTGGATAGGTGGGTAGAATGCGAGCAGCAGTCCGCCTAGTATCTCGGTCGCTGAAAAGCTGATCAACAATGCGCAGATGATGCCCAGTTGCATCGTGAAAGTCAGCGAATAGGTCACAAATACGGCGTGATCGAACATTTTATACTGCCGCCGCCAGAAAAATAGCAGCCACACGAAAGGCACGGAAATCGGAATGAGCGCCCAGCTGTATTTATACGCATTAGACTGCATTTTATAGAGCAACAATTGGGGGTTTTCGGTCGCAGCCTCAACGGCCTTTTTAAGCGCCGCGGCTCCTGGAAAGTCACTGTTCGTCAGCCGGGTACTTCCACCGTCCCTTGTCCCTTTTGCTGAGGCGGTTGCTACTGTTCCCATCAGCCTTAGGCCCAGACTGCTGGATGCAAGCTCTTCTTCAAGCGTGGCCGTTGGCCTGCCCTCTCGACGCGCGGCAGCAATCTCGCTTTCCAACCGTGCCGTTTCGGCTTGCAGGCGCTTGCGTTCACGCTCGAAACCTGGACCGCCGACCTGCGTCTGGATCGCACCGCGCTCGGCACCGGCGTCGTCTGGCACCAGCCAGTTGAAAACCGCAAAGGTCAGGAAAACAGTGAACAAAAACATCGCCAGCGGCGAAACGAACTTGGCGCGCTCACCGTGGACATAGCGCCGGGTCAGCGCGCCGGGGTTCCAGAACAGCAAAGGCAAAGTGCGCCAAATCTTGCCATCGAAATGCAGCACGCTGTGTAAGATATCATGGCCAAACGCACCAAGCGTTCGGTGGACCTTCGCCTTTTGACCACAGGCATGGCAATGTGGACCAACTAAGGCCGCACCGCAGTTCAGGCAGGTTTCGTTTTGGCCATGCCCCTCACCCGCTGTCGGTTCAACCATCCGGGCAATTGCTGCTCCGGTGACGATATCTGCTGCCCCTGCCAGTTCCCCGCTCATGCCAGCCGTCTATCAGCGCGATGTCCGAAAGCCAAAAGAAAAGGCCCGGACGAGCCGGGCCACTTTCACACATTCCGGGGAATATTAATTACCGGTCGTAATCGCGCTGCATACCTGCACCGCGCGCTGGAGCGGCGGCAGTCAAACGAAGCGCTTCAGCAGATAGGCTGATCGAGCCGACTTCATCGGCTTCTTCGTCCTCGTCAACTTGAACCTTCTGAAGCGATTGCACGAGGCCTTCTTTCAACTGGTCAGGACGGACGGTTTCTTCAGCTATTTCGCGCAAAGCAACGACCGGATTTTTGTCGCGGTCGCGATCAATAGTCAATTCAGCGCCGCCAGAGATTTCGCGCGCACGTTCGGCGGCGAGTAATACAAGGTCAAACCGATTGGTAATCTTGTCGATGCAATCTTCAACAGTAACGCGTGCCATATTGGCTCCTGATTCTTCTTAAATTTCGGGAAGTTGCCCGCGCGTAAAGATAACCGGCCAAAATGTCAATGAAAAGGGCAGGTCGCTTGCCGTTCGCTGCGCAACGCGGTATCGCCTGCACGATGACAGTGCAATCAGGCCAGCCCGGCTTCCCCGGAACGCACTTTCAAGTTGCGGACCACGACTTGCACTTGGTCCATTTGCCGCAGGACAGGCTGGATGCCGTTTTGCAACTGATCGCATTGGCGCAAAAATCGATCGAAATGTTTTTCTACATGTTTGGCCATGACGAAACCGCCCGGGAAGTACGCGACGCATTGGTTGCGGCGGCAAAGCGCGGTGTGCAGGTCCAATTAATCATCGATAGCTTTGGATCAACGCAGGTCAGCGATCGTTTCTTTGATGCCTTGATCGAAGCTGGCGGCGACTATCACAGTTTCAGCACCCGCAAAGGCCTTGGCTACCTGATCCGCAATCACCAAAAAATGCTGATCGTTGATGGCATGCATGCGCTTGTGGGTGGCTTTAACATTACCGACCAATATTTTGGGCGCGCTGGCGATGATAGCTGGGAAGATCTGGGGATGATCGTATCGGGCCCGCAGGCGCAACGGTTAAGCGATTATTTTAAAGATATGGTGCGCGCATCGAACAATGGAAAAGTCCGGTATCGCCAAATTCGGAACATTATTCATCAATGGCGGCCAGGCATTGGTCAAGTGCAATGGCTGCTGGGCGGACCAACCAACCGCATTTCGCCATGGGCGCTTACCTTTAAACGGTCGTTGGAGACTGGTCAGAAATTCGACATCGTCTCCGCTTACTTTTCGCCATCCCAAACCATATTGCGACGCCTCGCCAAGGCAGCCAAGCGTAACAAGGGGTCGCGCCTCATCATGGCCGGCAAAACCGACAATGGCGCGACAATTGCCGCCGCGCGCGTGCTTTACCGATATTTGTTGCGTCGCAAAACGCGGATATTCGAATATCAGCCGCGTCCGCTGCACATGAAACTGATGGTCATTGATGACACGGTCTATATCGGCTCCGCTAATCTGGATGTCCGCAGCATGTTCATCAATCTGGAAATCATGGTGCGCATCAAGGACGCTGGCCTTGCCGTCCATATGCGCAAGCTGATTGACGAACTTGTGACCCAGTCAGAAGAGCAGACGCGGATATTGTTGAAGACGCGGGACACACTTTGGAGCAGGTTTAAAGCCGGATTGGCCTATTTCCTGGTCAATTCGGTTGACTACACCATTGGCCGCCGAATCAAATTCGGCTTGATCCGCAATAAATAATCAGTCTTTCCAGCCCCAGAAAAGGTGGCAGGGCAGAATATTCCAAAACTCAAACCTATTATCGATCTTGCCGAAATGCGGCGTCATAAAATCACGGGCACGGGCACGGAATTGATAGACGAGAAAGGCGCCGCCGGGCCGGATCGCCTTTGCCGTTTCTTCTGCAATCAATGGCCCCAGGTTGTTGGGAAGCGTTGAAAACGGCAAACCGGACAAAATGTAATCGGCATGCTCGAACCCGAAGTTATTGATAATCTCATTCACGTCAGCAGCCGAGCCATGCACCGCGATAAAGCGGCTATCGCGGATGGTATGGCGCAGATACTCAATAAAATCTTCGTTCAGATCGATAACCAACAAAGTCGCATCAGGACGCATCCGGTCCAAGACGGGTTGGCAGAATGTGCCAATGCCAGGACCATATTCCACGAACAATTTGGTATTGTCCCAATCCACTGGCGCAAGCATCTTTTTTACGGTCAGTGACGATGACGGAATGATCGAGCCGACCATAACCGGATGCTTGATAAAGCCTTTAAAAAACACACCCCAAGGCCCAAAAAAGCGACTGGCGCGCGCTTTGATGCGGTCCAGCACCGTTCTTTTAGCCAGACTTGAAGATATCATAAGTTGGATCCGGGGGAAGTTGTCACGAGACAGTCACATTCGCAAATTGATGCCACTCATGCAACTGCGTTATGTAACTAACTGTTCCACCCAGCTTGCATTGCGGGTCAAATGAGTCTTATGCCATTCATATGGCGAAGCTAAGTTCTGACACCATATCGGTTATTTTTGTGGCGCAGCGTACGGGGCTGGACGCCGATGGTTACGCGCATGCGGCCGCGATGATGGATGAACTGGCGGCGCAGCAAAAAGGCTTTATTGCGATGGATTCGGTACGTGGTGCAGATGGCCTTGGTATCACTGTAAGCTACTGGGTCGACGAGGCGAGCGCCAAGGCATGGCGCGATCATCCGGACCATGCAGCAATTCGCGACGCTGGCCGTGACCGCTGGTATTCGGATTACAGCCTGCATGTTGCAAAAGTGACGCGCAGTTATGATTGGAAAAAGCCATGAGTGCGGTTCAAGCAATCCCCAGTAGCCGCGTTGTCGTGCTGTTTCTCGTCATGCTTGTCGCGGCGGCTGGCAATACCGCCATGCAGTCCGCACTACCCGCTATCGCAAGCGAACTGGATATGCCCGACGTCTGGGTAAGCCTTGCTTTTAGCTGGTCTGCATTATTGTGGGTCATCACCGCACCCAAATGGGCGCGCCTGTCCGATCGTCGGGGGCGCAAGCAGTTGATGAGCGTTGGCGTCATTGGTTTTATCGCTTCAATGGGCTTATGCGGGCTAGTGCTATGGCTTGGGCTCGCTGGCCTGATTGGCCCAGTGGTGACTTTCATTCTGTTTGCCATATTCCGCAGCCTGTATGGCGGCTTTGGATCAGCGGCGCCCCCCGCAGTGCAAGCCTATGTCGCCGCCCGCACGGAGCGGGCCGAGCGCACCAAAGCATTGTCGATGCTTGCCTCGTCCTTTGGGGTTGGCACCGTTATTGGCCCTGCCACTGCGCATTATTTTCTATTTCCACCCTTTGGCCTGGCCGGGCCGCTTATCATGTTTGCAGCCTTCGGTGTGGCCGTGCTGATTGCGCTGCATGTCCAATTGCCGAATGACACCCCGCGTTTTGAGGCACGCGGCGCGGTTGCGGCTTATCCCAATTCGGCATCGATGAATTCGCCCGATGATGAGGATGTCGACGGCGAAGAACTTGGTTCCGCCCTGCCCGCGACTGAAGTCCGGCTGCCGTGGCGCGACGAACGAATGGCATCGTGGCTTATCGCCGGCCTCATCGGTGGGCATGCTCAGGCAATCATCCTGGGCGTCGTCGGCTTTCTCGTGCGTGATCGACTTGGTCTACAGGACGAGCCGTGGGAGGCAGTTCAGGCTAGTGGCTCGGTCATGCTTATTGGCGCAATGGCCACGTTGCTGGCGCAATGGGGTCTCATTCCAATGCTATCACTTGCAGCGCGCAGTTCGGTGCTGTTGGGCGCGATCCTTGCGCTGATTGGCACTATATTGACGGGCATCAGCTATGATTTTTATGGCATCAGCACCGGATTTGCGATTGCTTCGCTGGGTTTTGGGCTGTTCCGGCCCGGCTTTACCGCGGGTGCATCGTTGGCAGTCCGTCGGCATGAGCAAGGCGATGTCGCGGGCAAAATCGCCTCGATCAATGGCGCGGCCTATATCGTTGCCCCAGCAATAGGCGTCGCTTTGTTCAATTACTGGGAACCTGCGACATTCATCCTGATTTCGGCGTCTTTGCTGTTCCTGATCATCTGGGGACGGCGCGCCTTAATCGTGCCTGACGTTTAAGGATCATGCTTGAAATCACGGACAGGCTTCATCATTCCGGGTGAAACAAAGCCCATCCCCTGTGGCTGAAGCGCGGCGGCCTTGAGCTTATTCTCCATTGTGCCATATTCTTCTTCCATCTCGACTGTGACGGTAGCACGCGATGCGTTCAGCGCTTGGCTGAAATGCGTCATGTTGACTTCCTTCACGTCATTACCGCCCTCGCGCAGAGCAAAAAGCCCGGCACGGCGGACCAGATCTTCCAAGTCAGCGCCAGTATAACGCTCGGTCCGTTCGGCAATTTCATCGAGATCGACATCCTTCCCGATCGGCATTTTTACGGTGTGAATACCCAATATCCGGCGTCGCCCACCCTTGTCGGGCACGGTGACATAGACAAGCTCATCAAACCGTCCGGGGCGCAGCAAAGCAGGGTCAAGCAAGGTGGGGCGGTTGGTTGCACCTATCACCACAACCGACTGCAATTCCTCCAGCCCGTCCATTTCGGCCAGCAACGTATTCACGACGCGCTCCGTGACCTGCGGCTCGCCCCGGCCACCACCACGCAGCGGCGCGAGGCTGTCGATTTCATCAAAGAAGATGATGCAGGGCGCGACCTGACGCGCACGCGCAAACAATCTTGCAATTTGCTGCTCGCTCTCGCCATACCATTTGGACAACAGGTCAGAAGACTTGGTCGCGATAAAATTCGCCTCCGCCTCCCGCGCTACCGCCTTGGCAAGCAAGGTTTTGCCAGTGCCAGGAGGGCCATAAAGCAAGAAACCCTTGGCTGGCCTGATGCCGAGCCGACGAAAGGCATCTGGGTTGCGTAGCGGGAGTTCCACACCTTCTTTCAGGCGCATCTGCGCATCGTCGAGACCGCCAATATCTTCCCAGCGTACGTCGGGGGCCTGCACCATAACTTCACGCATAGCCGACGGTTGGACGCGCTTCAGCGCTTCGAAGAAATCGTCGCGCGTGACCTTCAGGCTTTCGAGAACGTCCGTTGGAATGGTGCCGCTGGCCAAGTCAATTTTTGGCATGATGCGGCGCACAGCCTCAATAGCTGCCTCTCGGGTTAGCGAAGATAGATCCGCCCCGACAAAGCCGTAAGTTGTGCGCGCCAGTTCCTTGAGATCAACGCGCGGACCTAGCGGCATACCCCGTGTGTGAATCGCAAGGATTTCGCGGCGCCCGCTTTCGTCGGGCACGCCAACGATAATCTCACGGTCAAACCGGCCCGGACGACGGAGTGCTTCGTCAATCGCCTCTGGCCGGTTAGTAGCGGCAATCACGACCAGATTGGTGCGCGGCTCAAGACCGTCCATAAGGGTCAACAATTGCGCGACCAGCCGCTTTTCCGCCTCACCATGCACTTGGTCACGTTTGGGTGCGATTGAGTCGATCTCGTCAATGAACAGGATCGACGGGGCCGCCTTGGTTGCCGCCTCGAAAATATCGCGCAGCTTCTTTTCCGACTCGCCATAAGCCGCGCCCATGATTTCGGGCCCGTTGATCAGGAAGAACTCCGCCTCGCTCTCGTTCGCTACGGCGCGGGCCAACCGCGTCTTGCCAGTGCCGGGCGGGCCATGCAGCAACACCCCGCGTGGCGGATCAACACCCAGCCGCGTGAATAATTCGGGGTAGCGCAACGGAAGCTCCACCATCTCGCGCAGTTGCTTGATGGTATCGCCCATGCCGCCAAGGTCATCATAAGTGACATCGGCGCGGCGCCCCTCTTTGGCTTCGGCGAATTCGGCGCGCAATTCAACTTCGGTATCGTTATCAATATGCACAATTCCCTTGGGCACGGTCGACACGACCGTTAGCCGGATCTCAGCCAGAGCAAAGGCCGGGGCGGCCAGCATCTGGCGCAATTGCGGTGGCATATCATCGGGTGCGACTCGTTGTTGGCCGTGAGTCGCAACGACATCACCAGTGACTACGGGTCGGCCAAGGAAGCTGCGCTTCAAGGCTTGCGAGGGCCCTTCAAGACGGATTTCACGTTGGGCTGGCGCAAACACGACTTTGGTCGCTGCTTTTGATACAACCTTGCGCACCTCGACATGATCACCCGCGCCAACGCCAGCGTTCGCGCGCTGTAGGCCGTCGAGACGGACCACCTCTAATCCTTCATCCTCCGGATACGGATCAACCGCACGAGCGGCAGTACTGCGCTTACCGACGATTTCAATGACGTCACCTTGCGCAATGTTGTTTGCGGCCATGAATTGGTGCGACATGCGCGCAAGACCTCGGCCTGAATCTTCAAGCTTGGCGTTTGCGACCTGCAATTTCGGGATTTTGGCTTTGGGGGACATTGGCTGCCTCATCATCGTTAAGACACCAAGGTAGGACTTGTTCCCAAAATTACGACAGCGAATCCGGGAATTTGGACAAAAAAAAGGGCCGACCGAAGTCGACCCTGAAAAAGTCTTTAGGAGAGGATGCCTATAAGGCTTTTCCCGTATGGCCATATTTTATTTTTTGTGCAAGTGCGAACAGTGCAATAGCTGTTGCAAAGGATGCAACTACTATTTATGAGTTTACACTGAATTTCGCGACATTTGCACGATTGCGAAATCAGCGCGCTTTTGTTGCAGTGCGACAAAAAGAGGAGATGTTGATGCGTAGATTGCCCCCCTTACGTTCGCTTGAAGCTTTTTTGCGCGTGGCTAAACTTGGCTCAGCGAAGGCTGCCGCAAGCGAACTCGCTTTATCTCCGCCAGCGCTCAGCCGCCGCATAAAGGCGCTGGAAGACTTTATCGGCAAATCTTTGTTCGACCGCCGTGCGCAAGCGATGGTGATCAATGCCGATGGGGAGGCTTTGCTCGCAGCCGTCGAACCAGCGATGGACGCCATGGCCGAAGCTGTAGACGAGTTGGCTGGCCGTGGTGGCGAATACCGCCTTCGCCTTGGTCTCTTGCCGCTTTTCGGCTCGCAACGGCTGATCCCGCGCTTGCCTGAACTGCGCAAGGCGTTTCCGAAGCTTCATATTGATGTCGACACCTCTGGCCATGCCGAGAACCTTCTTGGCGACGTCGTTGACGCGGCTATCATCATTGCCGCCGAAGTTGATCCGAAGCTTTACAGCGTCCGGCTTGACCGCAATCTCGTTTACGCCATCGCGTCCGAAAAATGGGCGAAGGAACATAATGTCGAAAAGCCCGAGGACCTGGCAAAGCATACGGTCATGGTACACAGTGACATGCCAATGATTTTCGACGCTTGGCGGCAAGCCATGGGCGTGCCGCGTCTAAAACCAGCAGCCGTCGACAGCCTCGACAGTGGCGCACTGATGCTTGAGGCTGCTGCAAATGGTCTTGGCGTTGCGATCATGCACGGTAGCCATTTTTCCGACGCGCGCGACCCGCGCCTGACGCGGCTCTTCAATGCTGAGGTCGAAAGCCCTTACAGCTATTATTTCGTCTGCCGCCCGCGTGCGCTCAAGCAGCGCGCCGTGAAAATATTCCACGACTGGTTATTGAAGTCGGGCGTATAAAAAGGGGCCGGAAAGCCCGACCCCTTTTATCCGCTCATGTGGGAATGATTAGCTCTTGCAGGTTTGGGCGCCTTTGCCCGCAAGCTTAACGTTGATCTGATCACCGCTTCCTGACAGCGAGCTCTCGCCGTCAGCGGATGTCAATGGACCTGCGGGCTCAGCTGCAGCAGGTGCTGCGGTGGCATCAGCGGCAGGTGCCTCTGCCTTTGGCGCGGTTACGCGCACAGCGAGGGCAGATTTGTCGCCAACGCGAATATCGGCGGCTTCATTCTGACCCAAGAAATCGACATACAGGATGGTATTGTCAGCACAGCGATAGGTGCCGGTTGCGGTAATCGCGGGCGGCAGTTCGATATCTGCAACCGGTGTGACCGTCGTTTCGGCCGCACTTTCGTTGGTAGCAGGGGTTTCAGAGGAGTTGCATGCGGCCAAAGCGAGCATGGACAACGGGGCGAGGAAGATAAGTTTCTTTGTCATAGGAGGTTGTCCCTGCCGCAGCCTATCGCCCTTGTGAAGCAAATTTCGGCCGAAAAGAGGCATAATTTCGATAGAGCGAAGCACTTGACCCAATGGGCGCCGGGCGTCATTGCAGTTGCATGACTCAAGACGTAGCCGATATGAATTTCGAACAAGCGCTGCGTGCGCTTGAAGACATCGTCCATAAGCTTGAAAGCGGAGAAGCGCCGCTCGATGAATCCATTGCCTTGTACGAGCGTGGCAATGCGTTGCGCGCATTGTGCCAGCAGCGGCTTGATACGGCAAAGGCTCGTATTGAGGCAATTGCGCTTGGCCCCGATGGCGCACCCTCGGGCACAACAGCCTTTGATGCCGGATAACCCTTATGGCGGCACAACCATCATTGTTACAGGATGCACTCGCGCAAATTGCCGCGGACGTTGACCAACAATTTGATGCGCTTCTGGCGTTGCCGGGCGACGCGCGGGACCGTTTGTATGCTGCGATGCGTCATGCCGCGATTGGGGGTGGCAAGCGCCTCCGGCCTTTGCTGGTAACGGCAACCGCGGCACTGTTCCATGTCGACCGGGCGGTCGCGTTACGCGTTGGCACAGCTGTTGAGGCCATCCATGTTTACTCGCTTGTGCATGATGATTTGCCTTGCATGGACGATGACGACATGCGGCGCGGTAAGCCAACTGTGCACCGCGCGTTCGATGATGCCACCGCGGTTCTGGCAGGGGACTCGCTTCACGCATTGGCCTTCGAGATATTGGCGAGCCCGCAAACGCACAGCGACCCGTTTGTGCGCGGCGAATTAGTATCAACGCTGGCATTGGCCAGCGGACCCGAAGGTATGGCGGGCGGCCAGATGATGGATATCGAGGCCGAGAAGTCGGCCTTTGATTTACAAACCATCATGCGCTTGCAAGCCCTTAAGACCGGCGCGCTGATCGCAGCCAGCGTCGAAATGGGCGCGATATTGGGCCATATCCCGCCAGAGGGCCGAACCCACTTGCGCGGCTATGCCCGCGACATTGGCCTCGCCTTCCAGATTGCTGATGACATCATGGATGTCGAAGGCGACCCCGAATTGGCTGGCAAAGCGCTTCAAAAGGACGCGGCGGCCAATAAGGGCACTTTTGTGTCGTTGATGGGCCTCGAACGCGCGAAGCAGCAAGCCGATATGTTAGTGCAGCAAGCGAATGCACATCTGTCGAGCTACGGTGCCGAAGCCGATCTGTTGCGCGCGATTGCGAATTACATCACTGAGAGGGACCGCTAATATGGCTCACCGGATTGGCGTATATCCCGGCACATTTGACCCAATCACTTTGGGGCATATGGACATCATCCGGCGCGGCGCGAAGCTGGTAGATGAGTTGATTATTGGCGTGACCACGAATGCGGCAAAATCGCCGATGTTCTCCGACGATGAGCGGATCGCAATGGTCAAGCGTGAAGTCGCCACGATTGGTGCGGCACATATTCGCGTTGTCGGGTTCAACTCGCTGCTGATGGATTTTGCCGAAGCCCAAGGCGCAAGCACCGTCATTCGCGGCATTCGCGGTGTCACTGATTTCGAATATGAGTATCAGCTTACGGGCATGAACCGTCAGTTGAATGATCGCGTCGAAACGCTGTTTTTAATGGCTGACGTGTCGCTTCAACCCATCGCGTCACGATTGGTGAAAGAAATTGCGATTTACGGCGGCGAAATCGGAAAGTTCGTAACCCCCTCCATACGGACGGAAGTTGTAGAACGCGTGTTGCAGCTCGGCAAAAAAGGCGGTTAAGCCTTAAATCGGCCGGCGCCGCGTACGTTCTGTGGGTTCAGGCCCGGTGGGCAATTCCAGATATTCCTCCGGCACATAAATGGCATAAGTCGCCAAGCGAATTTCGCGGACGAATTGGAACAGGCATGCCGATAACAATGCCAGCGCCAGCATGAACAGCGACACCGCAACCCAGGCAGCGGAAGTGTTGGTAAGCCCTAGCACAAACAAAGCGACAATCATGATACACACCGAAATGGCGGACAGAACCGCGAACAAGATTGACGAGCCGACCACGCGCATACGCTTTTCGATGATCCGCAATTCGCGCACCACGCGTTCATGTGCCGGCCCCTTGGTGTCGGCATATTGGCGCTGCAAATCGCGTGAACGGTCAACAATGCGCGACAATCGGCCTGTGAGCACGTTGAGCAGGCTGCCCACCGCGACCAGCAGAAACGCCGGGGTCAGCGCGGTTTGTAGAACCGAGATAACCGCAGCAAGATCAGGGCCGAATTTACCGTCCACGTAGTTTTTCCGCGGCCAAAGCCCGCAAATCGGTCTTCAGCAATTTGCCAATATGGCTGCGTGGCATTTCGTCGATTAGGTAGAGCACTGAAATCCGCTGCGTTTTGCCAAGCTGCCCGTTTACGCGTTCAAGGATGGCCTCAGGCGAGGCAGCTTCGTCGCGCATCCGCACAAAACCAACGGGTGTTTCGCCCCAGGCTTCCGAGGGCATGCCAACAACAGCGGCTTCGGCAACTTCGGGCTGCTCCTCCAACAATTCCTCAAGATCCTTGGGATAAATATTGAAGCCACCAGAAATAATCATGTCCTTGGCGCGGCCAACAATCGACACAAAACCATCTTCATCGACAATGCCGATGTCGCCGGTTTTCAGCCAGACATTGCCGTCCTCATCGCGCCATTCCATCTCGCGCGTTTTTTCTGGCTGGTTTTTGTATCCCGACATCATCGTGGGCGAACGACCAGTCAATATGCCCTTGGAACCCGCTGGCAGGCGATTGTCTTCTTCATCCAGTACGATCAGTTCATGCCCAGTGACGGGTTGCCCAACGGTATGCAATTTGTCGGGATGATGATGCGCTTGCAACATGCAAACAACGCCGCCCTCAGTCATCCCGTAAATCTCGACCAGCCCGCCGGGCCAGCGCTGCACGACGTCAGCTTTCAGCTCCGCTGCAAAGGGCGCGCTGGTGCAGAATTTGACGATGAAGTGGCTTAGGTCATATTTGCCGAAGTCCGCGTGTGCCATCAGCCGTTGATATTGCACTGGCACCAGCATCGTGTGCGTGGTCTGGTCCTTCTGCGCATGGCCAAGATAGGCCAGAGCATCAAATTTCTCCATGATCCTCGCAAAACCGCCATGGCACATCGTCGGCAAGAACACCGCCAAGGTGGTGTTCGAGTAAAGGGGCGTCGAAACCAACGACCGGGTGTCACTGGTATAAATCGATTTGAACCCGCCCGCCATCTGATGCCAGCGCATGCTATGCGAATGGATGATGCCCTTTGGCGTGCCTGTGGTGCCGCTAGAATAGATGATGTTGAATGGGTCAGTTGCAGCGGGCTGCGTCGCTGTGAATGTCGCATTTTCCTCTGCCATCCAATCGGCGAGTGCGGGATAGTCGCCAACATCCCTGTCGAGCATGATGATTTTGATATCGCCCAACTCCACGCCCTCGAGGTCAGGCAATTTCGCGGAATCCACGAACAAATGCATCGCGCCGGAATCCTTGAACATAGCCGCCAACTGCGCTGGCGTTGCCGACGTGGTCAAAGGCGCGGCGCACCCTCCAGCGCGTATCGCCGCTAGGTACACCAAGGCATATTGCACATTGCTGGTTCCCAATATGGCAACCGCCTGACCATGCTGAAGCCCGTCGCGCTGAAGCCGCGCCGCAATGCGCGCCGTCGCGTGCGCCACTTCGCGCCATGTCAGTTGAGTATTGCTATCGGCAAGCGCAGGTGCGTCCGGCTTTTCCTCGCCCCAAGCGCCAATCAGCGCGCCGAAATCACCAAATGGTTTTTCAAGTTCAGCTTCGATATGCATATAAATTCTCATCTCCCATCACTAGCTTATCTGACGAGTTAGCGCGATATTCAAACGTTTCATTGCCTTATTTAGGGCGGCAATGCTGCGCCGGGAAATGCAGCCATCGTCGCCAAGAAAAGATTGTGGAAAAACGTTGAGATTCACGGGCTTTTCCTTGGGTTTTTGTGACTTTCGGCCTATGGTTCCCGGATGACTGATGAAACACCGGAAAACCCGCAAGATAACTACTCTGCGGACAGCGCAGCAAACCCCAATCAGAATGAATATGGTGCCGACAGCATCAAGGTTCTGAAGGGCCTCGACGCAGTGCGCAAGCGCCCTGGCATGTATATTGGCGACACGGACGACGGCAGCGGCCTGCACCACATGGTGTTTGAGGTATCGGATAACGCCATCGACGAAGCGCTGGCTGGACATTGCGATCTGGTACTCATCGAATTGAACCCCGATGGGTCGGTTTCCGTCGAAGATAATGGCCGCGGCATTCCAACCGGTATGCACAAGGAAGAAGGCGTTTCAGCCGCTGAAGTCATTATGACTCAGCTACATGCAGGCGGCAAGTTCGAGAATACGTCTGATGACAATGCATACAAGGTATCGGGCGGATTGCACGGCGTTGGCGTTTCGGTAGTGAACGCATTATCCGAATTTCTTGAGCTGACGATCTGGCGTGAGGGCAAAGAGCATTGGATGCGGTTTGAGCATGGCGATGCCGTGGGTCCTTTGGTGGTGCGCGGCGACGCGCCTGTAGTAGATGGCAAGCCGAAAAAGGGTACGCGCGTAACCTTCATGGCATCGACCAACACGTTTAAAAATGTGCTTGAATTTGATTTCGACAAGCTTGAACACCGCTATCGCGAATTGGCGTTCCTGAACTCGGGCGTCCGCATTTTGCTGCGCGACAATCGCCATTCCGATGTCAAAGAACATGATCTTTATTATGAAGGCGGCATTGGCGCGTTCGTGAAATACCTGGACCGCAACAAGGCTGCTTTGCTGGCTGACCCAATTACAATCACGTCAAACCGGGACGGTATCGGCATCGATGTCGCGCTTGAGTGGAACGACAGCTATTACGAAAACGTGTTGTGCTTCACCAACAACATTCCGCAACGTGATGGCGGCACCCATTTGGCGGCGTTCCGTTCGGCGTTGACTCGTACCTTGAACAATTATGCCGAGAAATCTGGCGTGTTAAAGAAAGAAAAGGTCACGCTGACCGGCGATGACATGCGCGAAGGCCTGACCGCCATTGTTTCGGTCAAACTGCCTGACCCGAAATTCTCGTCGCAGACGAAGGACAAACTTGTGTCCTCCGAAGTCCGCCAGCCATTGGAAAGCCTGATGGCCGACCGGATGAGTGAGTGGCTTGAGGAAAATCCGGGCCATGCGCGCACTGTCATCCAAAAGGTTATCGATGCCGCCGCTGCCCGCGAAGCCGCGCGTAAGGCACGTGAGGCAAGCCGAAAGTCCGTGATGAGCGTTGCGTCGCTGCCCGGCAAGCTTGCCGATTGTCAGGAAAAAGACCCCGCCAAGTCTGAACTATTCCTCGTCGAGGGTGACTCGGCAGGCGGATCCGCCAAGCAAGGCCGCGATCGCCATTATCAGGCGATTTTGCCGTTGAAGGGTAAAATCCTGAACGTTGAGCGCGCACGTTTTGACCGGATGCTCTCCTCCAAGGAAGTCGGCACGCTCATTCAAGCGATGGGCACTGGCATTGGCCGCGAAGATTTCAACATTGAAAAATTGCGGTATCACAAGATCGTGATCATGACCGACGCTGATGTCGACGGATCGCACATCCGCACATTGTTGCTTACCTTCTTCTATCGGCAGATGCCCGAAATCATCGAAAACGGGCATCTCTTCATCGCGCAGCCGCCTTTGTACAAGGTCGCGAAGGGCCGCAGCGAAATCTACGTCAAGGACGACAAGGCGCTTGACGACCATTTGGCCGAGCTTGGCCTTGGCGGTGTTGTGCTTGAAGGCGCAGGCGGGCAACGCGCTGGCGCTGACTTGGGCGCACTGGTTGACCATGCGCGCCGCATGCGCAGCCTGATGGCATTCGTCCCGCGCCGTTATGACCCGACAATTGTCGAGGCTATGGCGCTCACGGGCGCATTTGACCCCGAAGCCACTGACCGCGCCGCAGCCGTTGCCAAGGCTGCTGCATGGATGGGTGCGCAGGATGTAGAGGGCAAATGGTCAGGCCGCGTGTCCGAAGATGGCGGCTATCATTTCGAACGCCTCTGGCGCGGCGTGACCGACCATCATATCATCGAGGCCGCGTTCTTGCTGTCCGCCGAAGCGCGCAAATTGCACAAATTGGCGAGCGAAGAGACCGAGAGTTACGAAACCCCGGCCCGGCTTGTGAAAGTCTCCGCTGCTGCTGCCGAAACGGTCGACGAGGTCGAAAGCGATGAAGCGGCCGGCGACGCTGTTGGCGATCAAGCGAAGCGCGCAACCACGGCGGTCAGCGTAGGTAACAAGGGCGCGATTACCCGTCCGTCGGAACTACTTGAAGCTATCTTGATTGCGGGCCGCAAAGGCCTGTCGATTTCACGCTACAAGGGTCTTGGCGAAATGAATGCCGAGCAATTGTGGGAAACCACGCTTGACCCCGACCACCGTTCGCTATTGCGTGTGGAGATTGATCAGGCCGACCTTGCCGATGACATCTTTACAAAGTTGATGGGCGAAGTGGTTGAACCAAGGCGTGATTTCATCGTCGAAAACGCATTGAACGTCGCAAATCTGGACGTTTAACCCACGCGCCTGCTGACCAGCAGTTTTCGGGGTACCGCAAGTTCTGGGCAACATATCGCTTCACGGTTGGCGCGGTGAAATCGATTGTATATGCGCCTTCCCTCTCGGGGAGGCATTATGCACAAACGCGGATTTTTCATGATGGCAGTGCTGGCGCTGCCCGTTCTGGCGCAGGCTGGAGACCGCCGCGTTGAGGTCGGGACAGGAATCGCAAGCTATTATGGTGTTGAACTGGGCGGCAACCGGACGGCGAGCGGCGAACGCTTTGACCCCGGCGCCATGACCGCAGCACACCGCACTTTGGCATTCGGCTCTCGCATTGCCGTTACCAACCTTGCCAATGGTCAGGAAGTTGTGGTGCGCATCAATGACCGTGGCCCCTGGGGCAAGGCGCGTATCGTGGATGTATCCTACGCCGCCGCCAAGCAGCTTGGTATGCACCGCAGCGGCACCGCTAAAGTGAAGCTTGAACTGCTCGATTAAGCGATTGCGGCGCGCTGCCATTCTGGCAGATCCAAGGCCTTCAAATCTTCCACCCGCCGCAATTCCACCGACAGGCCAAGTTCCGGATACGCACAGCGCTGACGGCTAAGGTCGGCTTGTTTCAGTGGCACAACCACCAGCCGACGGTTGACCTTTTGCCGCCAATTCATGCGTGCGGTGTTTTCTTGGCCGACATAGCATCCTTTTGAAAAGGACACGCCGTTCAGTTCGACGGCATTAGCCTCTAGCCATAAGGTTTGTTCGTTGCCAAGCTCGGCCACGCCCTCGGTTATCCCAAGTGCTAGCCGATGCGCACGATACGCAGCGCTGACGTCGACATCATCTTCCGCAGGCGATCCTAACCAGCGGTCGCCCATCTCGGGATGGCGCGGGTCATTGCTACCTTCTGCATTCCAGAAGACCGCGCACGCCGGATCAACGGCAATCCCAATTTTCCGCCGCAGCCGGTACATCGACAGCCGCCGAATAAGCGCTTCTGCCCCTGTGCTCTCACAATCGATCAGGACATCTTCGCCGTCCGCCCACAACAGAAAATCGAACAAGGCCTTGCCTTGCGGGCTCAAAAGACCAGCCCATAAGGGCAAGGCCGCAGCGGTGTCCTGCGTCACGAGCCCTTGCAAAAACTGGCGCACATCTTCGCCCGCTTCGGTTGGTGACAAGCGGATGATTTGACGGTCAAATAGGCGGGTGTTTCGCATAGGTGACAGATAGGGGCACAGGCGCTTAAAGGGAAGCCATGACCGACCAGATGATTCTATCGATCCGCCGTCCTGATGACTGGCATGTCCATTTACGCGATAATGCCGTGATGCGCAGCGTGGTGCCATATACCGCAAGCCAGTTTGCGCGCGCTATTGTCATGCCGAACCTGTCGCCGCCGGTAACAACTGTTGAAGCAGGCGCAGCCTACCGCGACCGCATACTGGCCGCTGTGCCGCAAGGTGTCAGCTTCACGCCCTTGATTACCGCCTATCTGACCGACGCAACGGAGGGCGAAGAACTGGCGCACGGCTTTGCTGAGGGCGTGTTTACGGCAGCAAAATTATACCCCGCCCATGCAACTACCGGAAGCGCGCATGGCGTTACCGACGTGGTCAACATCATGCCCGCGCTTGAGCATATGGCGCGTATTGGCATGCCGTTGCTCATTCATGGTGAAGTCACCGATTCGCACGTCGATATTTTCGACCGCGAAGCGGTATTTATCGAACGAACTTTGTCAAAGCTGGTGCGCGACTTGCCTGAATTGCGGGTC